>JAUIKJ010000225.1 GCA_030430835.1 Candidatus Hydrogenedentota bacterium | reverse complement strand
ATCGAGATCGGCGCACATACCTGCTCGCACCCGCGCCTCGCCACACTCAACGCCGTTCGGCAACGGGAAGAGATTGTCGGCGCAAAGACCCGCCTTGAGAACGAACTCGGCCACGAGATCGCCCACTTCGCCTACCCCTACGGATCCGCGCTCGACCTCAATGCGATCTCGGTCGCGACCGCCGCAGACGCAGGATACCGCTGCGCCGTCACCAATCAGTATGGAATCAATGCGCCCGGTGCCGATCCCTTTCGTCTCCGGCGAATCTGGATCGATGCCACCGACGACCTCACCACCTTTACCGCGAAGATTGACGGACGCCTCGACGCATTGCGGCACCTCGATTCGACCGTCGGCATCCAGGCTCGCCGCTTGCTCAACCGGCTTCTGCGCGTACGCTAGCCACACGGGCAAAAAAAGGGTGCGAGCCGGTGGAGGGGAGGAACCGGCCCGCACGGAGGGAGGAACACTGTTCTGAGGCAGTCTGTTCAGTGACTGTGTGTCTGCCAATAGAACGGACACCCCACCCCAGGGGTTGACACGGCCCGCGGAAATAAGTTGCAGCCCGCAAACTGCGCGGACTGCAACACCCTAAGTCACTTATTGTCAATCGCTTATGAACTCACAGACACTCCGGGCTCCGGCTTGAACTATTCGGTCGCCGTCTCGGATTCCGGGGGTGCGGTGTCTGGGGACTTATCCCGCTTGATCTTGCGCTTGAAGCGACTCCAGCGCCCACTATCCTTACTCTTCTTCGAATCGCCCGAATCGACCGAGGCAACCATCGTGGACATCGGCTGCATGCGGGAACCTACATTTACGGTGCCCGACCGCACCTGGCCCACGGAAAACTGGGAGTCTACGGTCGTCACAAGCACCTCGCCCGTGCGAATCGGCACATGGCCGAGCACGTCGCCCGCGGAGTTTCGAAGTTCCTCACCCTCGACAACAATCTCCCAGATGTCGCCCACGCTGAAAACCGCGTCGCCACAATCCGTATACACCGTGGTCCCGTCCACACGAATCACTTCCGGCGGATTGACCGTCAACATACACTTGCGCGCGATGCTGTCGATGATTCGGCGGCCCGCCTCCCCCACGGTCGACTCATCGCCGTCAAACTCCATGTTCAGGTAGCCCACGTCCGAAGTCTTCTCTTCATCACGGAAGGTCTCCGCGAATACGACCTCGCCCGTGGTCGAGTCAACGAAGTGCACGTCGACCGCGATAACAACGCGATTATTCCGGATCTTGAATCCACCGCCGGGCAGCCCGAAACCGCTCTCCGATGCGCCCGCTTCCGTGATAGTCCCGAAGAGAATGTAGTCCGCGCCGGTCAACTCGCCGATGCGCGCCGCGGTCCGCGAATCCACCGCACCGCTCGCACCCAGACTCTGCTCGTCAAAGATGTCGCCCAGGTTCTCGCGGTTTACCAGGTTGAAGCGCTTGCAGTGCCGCTCCAAGGCCGTCGTCATCATGGTCGACAGGGCCGAGGCCAGATTGTCGCTCGTGGAGGTCTTGTTGACGAAGGGCAATACCGATACCCCCGCCTTCTCCGCCGTTGCCGATGCCGTCATCAGCAAGGTCAATGCCGCTATGGACAGAATTCTCAAACGCATGTAGTGCTTCCTCTAAGTTGGGTTATCGAAAGGGATTGGGTTTCTCGCGTTTCACGGTCTTCGAAGGCGCGGCACTGACACGCACCAGTTTGTCCCCCACCGCCGCCGTGCCGTCGATGATCTCGCCTTCGGCCGTGTTTGCATTCACGCTGCTGATGCGGACCTTGCCGCCGCCCGGCCCATCGCTGTAACCGATGACCTTGCCGGTGTCCGGGTCGACGATGGCCTTGCCCTTCGCCTGCACCTCGTAGGTCTCGCCGGGCGCGAAATACACGTCGCCGTAGTTCAGGTACACCTTAGCGCCTTCAACCATCGCCACCTTCGGCGGAAGCACACGATCGAATATCTGGCGGCAGATCTTGTCCACCGCCTCGCGCCCCATGTCCTGGCCGATGCCATAGGTCAGGGAAAAGCCGCCGCGATGGCTCGCCACCGCCGTCTGCGATCGCGATACGCGGTAGGTGTCCGCAACTTCGGTCGTGCCGGTGGTGCTGTCGGTGAAGCGAATGTCGATGGCCAACGCCGCGGAGACCGTCGAGATCTTGCCGGCGGGGTGCACGGTGTCCCGGCGGGAGGTGCCGGCTTCCGTCACCACGCCAATCAGGAGGTAGTCTGCCCCCTTTAGCCGGCCTATGGACGCCGCCGACGCGGGGTCCACCGCGCCGCTGGCACCAAGGCTCTGCTCGTCGAAGAGGTCCCCGAGTTGCGTGCGCTCGAGCACGTTGAACTTGTTCGACTGCGTAAGCCGCGTCGTGATCATGTCCGCCAGTACGGCGGCCACCTCTGGATCGACGCCGGCCTTGTTCTTAAAATTGCCAATGCCGATGGTGGCCAGTTCGGCCGAAGCGGCAACACCGCACATCAACACGACGCCCACCGCGCCCAAGACTCTCATCGGGTGCATCCTCCTTCCTGGAGATTCGTTTTGCCCCAGCCCTACCAGTCACTTCCCAGCCGCTTGGGGGGAAAGCGCTCCGGTCCCTCACGAAGCCGGTAGCCCTCGGCTTCGCGTATCAACCACAGCTGTTTGCGCAGCTCGCCCACACTCGACTTCTCGTGCGTCAACCAGATGTTCCAGAGCGAGAGATCGCCGTTGTTCTGTACCGGTCCGTCCAGGCGATAGGCCACCGGCAAGCCCAGCAACGTCGCCTGCTGCGCCATCTTGCCCTCCCACTTGGCGGCTTCCATCTGTCGCTGCGCCTGCTGCGACAGCAGCCCATACATGGTCCCGTAGTCACCCTCGACCCATGCGGCGCAGAAGCTGTCCAGCGCCGCCTCGGGCGTCCCCGCCGACACGCCCCGCGGCCACACCGCCCACGCCACGCCCAGCACCAGAAACACACACGCGGCGGCGGCCGCACCGATAAAAGCGGCTTTGGAGCTGGTGTTGACACCACGCGCCGCGTTTGGCGCAGTCACTTCGCTAGCCGGGTCTGCACGGGTTTGCTCGACCTCCGGCGGCGCGTCGTGGTGTGCGGCCAGGTCTTCGGCCGTGAAATCGTCGTGACCCGGCAATTCGTGCTCGATCGTCAAGCCAATTACCGATTCGATCCTCGGGGGCGACACGCCAGGCGTCGTCGTCTCGGGACCCCGTTGTGTTCCGGGCATCGCATGCGACGCGCGACGCTCCGCGCCGGTTTCTGGTTCCGAATGCGGATCGGGTGCGACCGGGTCCGGTTCCTGCGGCGGTGGCGCCGTGGGCCGCTCCGTGCGCGGCGGCGGCGCAGGCTTGGTGCGGGTCCGCAAGTCAATGTCGCAGATGCGCAACACCACGCCCAGCAATTCATCGACGTGCTGCTCAAGCGGCAGGGTGAGTGCATTGAGCCAGTGCACGCTGCTGATGTGCAACCCGATGTCCGGCGAGGGCAGTACGTCTTCGATTCGCATCGGAATCACGGTGATGCCCGCCTGCACGGCATGCTCGACTTCGTTCCGCACGTGCCGCGACTCGTTCGCATAGGCACTAAGTACAAGTACCATCACGCGGGAATTGACCAAGGCGTTCACGATCTCGGAGGCGTAGTTGGCACCAGGCGAGGGGTCCCGCGGTGCATACCAGCAACGGATACCCACCGCCTCGAGCCGGTGGACAATCGTGTCCGCCACCGGCTTGTTCTCGAACGCATAGCTCACAAATACGTCATATGCCACGGTATCTTACCTCGGTTGGGGAGAAGACCTGGAAGATATCTAGCTGCAACCCTAGCGCACTTTCCCCATAATGGCATGTGAAAAATGCAGTAATCAAGATACGAAAAGCCGTACGGTCGTTCTGCTGTCCGTGCGGCCCGAAGATACCTCCCATCTACAATGGATTCGCGCGAAACCCTTAAATTTGACAATGTCTAAACTCGATGGTATATTAGACATAGTCCAACGAAAGGAGACTGCCATGAACACCTCGACGATGCCGAATCAGGACGTACACGTACCCGTTGCCGACGCTGTAAACACCGTATTGGTGGATGTGCTCGACCTCGCGCTGCAGGCGCGCCAGGCCCACTGGGCCGTGACTGGACCACAGTTCCATGCCCTGCACCAGATGTTTGATGAACTCAGCACCGGCCTGATGGAACAGGCCGACGAGATTGCCGAGCGCGTACTCGCGCTGAATCACGTTCCCGACGGACGCCTCGACACCATTAAGCGGGCGTCCCACCTGGAGCCCTTCCCCGCGGGCGCGGTGGGTTCGGCCGAGGCGGCCTCGCTGATCCGCGACCGTCTCGCCACGGTAGCCGCCGAGGTACGCAAGCAACTGGAGTACGTGGGTGAACAGGACCCGCCAACGGAAGACATACTCGTCGCCTTGACCCAGTACCTTGAGAAGCAGGCGTGGATGTTCCGCGCGCAGGCGTCGTGAGCACCACCGAACGGATACGCAGCGCAGGCCTGCGCGTCACCCAACCGCGGCGCGCGGTCTACGAGGCACTCCACTCGCTTGGCGGTCACCGCTCCGCCGACGAGTTGATGAGCGCACTCCGGAAGCGCGGGGAGAAGCTTTCCCGCGCTTCCGTCTTCAACGTGTTGCGCGTGCTTTCACAACACGGTCTCATCATGCTCACCGACGCCGGCCCCGGCCGTGCCCTCTACGAAGCCGCGGACGAATGGCATCACCACTTCGTCTGTCGCCAATGTGGTGAGATTACGGACGTACCCTGTGCCGTTGGAAGCAAGCCTTGCCTCGACGCCAACTTGCCCGGCCCCGGCTACATCGTCGACGAAGCCCAGGTCATCTTCCGCGGCCTGTGTCCAACGTGTAGCCAGCCCTCGTAGCCCGGCCTCCCCGAGGCCTAGACTGCGTCAACGGGTCGGGAGAATTTGCGGCACTCCCTGCCAGTACTTGGATTGTAAACGCCCGCGCGCTCCCTTGAAGACCCCGCGATAGCGCCCTTGCACTTCCTAAATCCCCATCCCGCCGGTCACCTCCAGCACATGCCCGCTGATGTATCCCGCGTGCGGCGAGGCCAGCATGAGGATACTGCCGGCCGCTTCATCCCCCGTGCCCGTCCGCCCCATCGGAATGACCATGGTCGCCATGCTGCGCAGATGCTCCGGAATACCCAGTTGGATCGTCTCGCCGTCGACCTCGATCTGCTCGGCGCTGTCCTTGCTCTGGGTCAGGCGGGTCTCGATATAACCGAAGGCGACCGCGTTGCAGCGAATGCCAAACGCGCCCCATTCCTTGGCCACCGTCTTGGTCAGTCCGACCACGCCGAGCTTGGCCGTGCTGTAGTTGGCCTGCCCCGCGTTGCCGTGGAGCCCGGAGGTCGAGGAGACATTGATGA
>JAUIKJ010000224.1 GCA_030430835.1 Candidatus Hydrogenedentota bacterium | reverse complement strand
GGCCGCGACCGCGTGCGCGCGGAATCACTGGGCTACGTCTTTCAAACCTTTAATCTCCTCCAGGGCTATACCGCGCTGGAAAACGTTCTGCTTGGCATGATGTTCGGCCCCGGTGCGGATCGCGCCTACGCGGTGGAACTGCTCGACCGGGTGGGCCTCAGCGATCGCATGCACTACCGGCCCCGGCAGTTGTCCGTCGGGCAGCAGCAGCGCGTCGCCGTGGCGCGCGCCCTGGCCAACCGGCCCAAGCTGGTGCTGGCCGACGAGCCAACCGGCAACCTCGACGCACACCACGCGAGCGAAGCCCTGCGGCTCATTCGGGAAATCTGTGCGGAGTTCGATACGGCGCTGTTGCTGGTGAGTCATGACCGCGACATCCTCGCGCAGTTCGACAATTCTCAGGATTTTGCCGACATCAACCGTGCCGCCGCACCCGCGGGAGGTGCGGCGTGAGCGGCGGCCTTTTCCTCATGGTACGCCGCAGCCTGCGGCAACATGCCTTCTCTACATCGATCACGCTCTTCGCCGTCGCGTTGGCGAGCGGCTTGACCATGTCCGTGTTCGCGATTCAACAGCAATCCCGCGAGGCCTTCAGCGGCGGCGACATCGGCTACGACGCGGTGCTCGGCGCGCGCGGCAGCCAGTTGCAGTTGGTGTTGAACACCGTCTTCCATCTCGATACCTCGCCGGGAAACATTCCCTGGTCGATGTACACCCAACTGCGCGACCACACGCCGGGCGTGCGCCTCGCCATACCCTATGCCATGGGCGACAACTACCTGGGCTACCGTATCGTCGGCACCACGAAGCAGATCTTCGATGGCTTCGAATACCAGGAAGGGAAGACCTTCGAAGTAGAGGAGGGCGGCCGCTTCTTCGACGAGGGCTACGCCGAAGCCGTGATTGGCAGCTTCGTCGCGCAGCGTACCGGGCTGAAGGTGGGGGATACCTTTAACCCCTACCACGGTCTCGCGTACAACGAAGAATCCGCCCACGCGGACGAGTACACCGTCACCGGTATCCTCAAGCCAACGAACACGCCCTCTGACCGCGTGCTATGGATCCCCATTGAGGGCATCTTCCGCATGGGCGGCCACGTGCTCCGCGGCACTGGCGAAGAATACGCCGCGCAGCCGGGCCAGGAAATCCCCGACGAACACAAGGAAGTCAGCGCGGTGATGATCCAGTTCTCCAGCCCGACCATGGGGCTGACGCTGGACCACACCATCAACAAGCAGGGCAAGGTCGCCACGCTGGCCTATCCCATCGGCCGCGTGATGCTGGAGCTCTTTGACAAGATCGGCTGGGTGAACCGAATCTTCGAACTGGTGGCCTACCTTGTCGTCTTCGTCTCCGGTGGCGCGATCCTCGCCAGCATCTACAACACCATCAACGAACGCCGCCGCGAGTTCGCCATCCTCCGCGCGCTCGGGGCGCGCCGCCGCACCGTCTTCTCCGCCATCGTCCTCGAATCCGCCACGATCGCCTGTATCGGGTCCCTGCTCGGCCTCGTGTTCTACGGCGGCATTCTCGCCGTGGCCGCCGTCGTCGTCCGCAGCCAGACCGGCGTCGTGCTCGAAGTCTTCGCGATTCACCCCGCGCTCTACCTCACGCCCCTCGGCATCACCCTGCTCGGCGCCGTCGCCGGCATCATCCCCGCCATCAAGGCCTACGCGACCGATGTCGCGGAGAACCTGACCCCGCATTCGTAGAATTCCCACCTGCGGTTTGGGGCACGTTGACAACTGGACTCGCACCTTGGCGTGGTCTAGAATAGTGGATCGCCCCCTTCGGCTAGGTGGGGGAAACGCAGTACCGCCCCGAAACAAGCGGGGCGGAAGGAGCCAATGTGGATACCAATCGTCTCAAGACTTTCATGACTACCGTGGCCCTCTTGTCACTGCCGCTGCTGGCGGTGGCGCTGGGTGAGATCGTGCCGGGCGACCGATCGGTCGCCGCACAGGAAGCCCAGCTGCAGAGCGTGATGAAACTTGCCGATGCCGCCGCACCGGCAACGGAGACGGATCTGGCCGCGGCACCGAATGCCGATACGGACCTGACGCCCTTTGTACTGGCGCAGGCGGAGAACACGGAAGTCCGCGGTGCACCGTTGGGTGCGGCCCCGGATTCGGGCGATCAGGATCCGGTAGACACTTCGGGCATGACGCCACTGCGCACGATTCCTGAGGATTCCGTGAAACTGATGGAGCAGTTGGACGGTGCGACGGATATAAACCCGGATGAACTCGTCTTTGAGAAAACGAAGAACGGCAAGTTTTCGAAAGTGACCTTTGGCGCGCTCAGCAGCTATCAGTATGAGATTCCGGATCCGGAGATCATCCGCGAGAGCGCGGATCCCTTCAAGGCCCCGAAGGATCAGATCCCGTCAAAGATCAAGGAGCTCGACGGGCAGGAGGTCGTGATCGTCGGCTTCATGGTGCCGATCGAGATCGACCGCAAGGGCAACGTCGAATCCTTCGCACTCACCGTGAACCAGACTTTCTGCTGCTTCGGTGTGCCGCCGGCGATGAACGAATGGATGATGGTGGAGATGGAGGAGGGCCAGGTCGCGCCCTACACTATGGACGTACCGGTCGCCGCCTACGGCATGATGCATGTCGGTGAGGAGATCGAGGACGGCTATGTGCTCAGCATATACCGGATGACGGCGGATGAGGTGATCGACGTGCACGAGTTGCTGAAGCGAACGGGCGGCGATTCCTGATCGCGGCGCCTGGGGCGGCAATGGCACCGGGCATGGCCGGTGCCGTATCTTGGTGGGATGCCGGTGCCTGATGATGATAGGGACGATTCCCTTTGCCCGCTGCAGCGTGCGGCGGAAGCGTCGCCCGATGCACCGGCCCTGATCGCCTATCACCGTGTCTTCAGTTACGTCGACTACCATGCCCAGGTGGCCGACGTACGCCGGCGGCTGCAGCAGGCCGGACTGACCGAGGGCAACATCGTGGCCATCGCCTTGCCCCCGGGCGCGCCCTACCCCCTGTTGCTGATGGGCTTGCTGCGCCTTGGCGCGGTCGCCCTGCCGGTGAACACCCGCTTCCCAAGCCAGTATCTGCTCGACATCGTGCAGGCCGTGCGCTGCCGCGACATGATCACGCCCTACGGCGCGAGCATCACCACCATGCAGGGCAAGCTGCACGCGATGTGTCCGCGTAACCTAATCGCCGCCGACCCGCCCCCGCCGCGTCACCGCGCCGAACTCCCGCGCGAACGGCCCGCCACCCTCGTGCTCACCTCCGGCAGCTCCGGCCCGCCCAAGGCCGCGCTCCACACCGTCGGCAACCACCTCGAGAGCGCCGCGCGTTCGAACGCGAATTTGCCCCTCGGTGAGGGCGATCGCTGGCTGATGTCACTCCCGCTCTACCATGTCTCCGGACTGGGCATTCTCTTCCGCTGCCTGCTCGGCCGCGCCGCCGTCGTCTTCCCCGGCGTCAACGAGAGCACCACCGAGTCCATCGAAAAATACGGCGTCACCCACGTCTCCCTCGTGGCCACGCAACTGCACCGCATGATCGAGGACGAGCGTGGCGTCGCGGCGCTGCGTCGACTCAAGGCCATTCTCCTCGGCGGCGGCCCCGCGCCCGAAGCCCTGATCGGCAAGGCAGCCGATCTCGGCCTGCCGCTCTACACCACCTACGGTCTCACCGAGATGGCCACCCAGGTCACCACCACCCGCCACGGCGATCCACCCGATCGCCTGCGCAGCTCCGGCTATCCCCTCGCGCCCGATGCGATCCGCATTGGTGAAGACGGCACCATCGAAGTCGGTGGCGCGACCCTGTTCCAGGGCTATGTCGAGCGCGACAAGGTGACGCGTCCGATCTCGGAGGAGGGCTGGTTTCGTACGGGCGACCTCGGCCGCTTTGATGAGGATGGCTACCTGCACGTCCTCGGCCGCCGCGACAACGGCTTCATCTCCGGCGGCGAGGACATCCAGCCCGAAGAGATTGAAGGCATGCTGCGCGCCTGTACCGGCGTGCTGGACGCGATGGTGGTGCCACTATCCGACGCGGAGTACGGCGCGATTCCCGTCGCCTTCGTCCGCATGGCGATCGGCACGCCACTCGACCCCGCCACCCTCCACACTGAACTCAAGGAACGACTCCCCAAGTTCAAGATCCCCCGGCACTTCCACCCTTGGCCCCAAGACCTCACCGAAACCGGCATCAAACCCAAACGCGCCGACTTCAAAGCCCGCGCCGCGCAGCAGCCCACCAGCTAAGTCCACGCCCGCGCCTATCGCCGCAACCTTCTCGTCGCCTCGCAAACCATGTCACCGCGCTCGCCCTGTCACCGCGCCCACCTTGTTGTCGCGCTTGCTCTGTCACCGCGCCCGCCTTGTCACCTCGACGGCAGGAGAGGTCTTAAGATTTCTCGCTACCGCTCGAAATGACAAGGAACGCCGCGTGTCACGGCAACTGCCCCAGTTTCGTCTCCAGTTCCGGCGCGGGCGTGAAGACAAAGCGCCGGCCAACTTTCCGTAGTTCAAGCAGACCTTTCTCCTTCAGACCCAGCAGGTCCGTCCGAGCAGTCTGACGCACGACGTTGTGGCTGCGCATGTGTGAATCGACCGTGTAGTCCTGATTCGGATGGCGGAGGGCGTGGGACAGAATTGCGCGTTGACGGTGGTTTAGTGCCGACGTGCTCTTCAGGGTCTTCTCAACACGTTTTGCTTCCTGTTCTTTGCGCGCAATGTACTCCTGCATCGCCTTGATTGCGCGCTCGATCACCTGCAGGTGATACAAGATGAAATAGGTCATGTCGTTGTCATCGGTCTCGCTGTAGAGATAGGCGCGCGCATACTGCGACGGCGCCTTCAGAAATATATGGGATACAGAGATGTACTCGAAGAGCCAGAAGCCGTACTTCATCATGGCCCAATAGAAGAGCGCGCGCGCTGTGCGGCCATTCCCGTCGACGAAAGGGTGATCGTAGGCGAGCCAGAAGTGGAGCGCGATGGCACGTAGCGCGGGGTGGATAAAGAAGTCCGGCGTCTCTTCATTGGCGAAGGCACAGAGTTTCTCCATCCGCGCTTCGAGTTCATGGGCCGGCGGCGGCACGTGGAGTACTTCATCCCGCTCAATGTCTTGTACGCGTATCATGTCGCGCTCCGTGCGGAAGGCCCCCGAGAAGCGTCTGTGTTCCAGCGTGTCTTCGGTTATGCCCCGATGAATCTCGAAGATTAGTTCTTTGCTGAGCGCTTCTCCCTTCAAGGCGCGTACCCGGCGCATGGTCTCGTAGTTGTTCAGGATCATCTGCTCGCTGCGATCATGCGGCTTGCGTCCCTGACGGATCATTTCCTGGGCATCGTGCCGTGTTGTTGCGGCACCTTCCAGTTGGCTCGAGGTGATGGCTTCCTCTATCAGCGAGCTGACGTAATAGCGATCACGCGTGTCC
>JAUIKJ010000223.1 GCA_030430835.1 Candidatus Hydrogenedentota bacterium | reverse complement strand
GACCGGTGATGTCCGTGCCAGGCGGCTCGGGGATGACCTCCTGCGCGGCGCAGGAGAGGGAAGACAGGACGGCAAGGCTGAGACTGAGCGCACGTAAGAACATGGTATTTCTCCAGAGATGGCGAGTGAATGGATAACGATATGATCCGCGCGGGGTGATCCACAAATCGCCCGCCTTCCGGGAACTTGCTATAATCTCCGGCTCCCCAGGAATTTCTCCATGCAACCCGACTTCGACATCATCGTCATTGGCGCGGGCCACGCGGGCATTGAGGCCGCATTGGCCGGCGCGCGGCAGGGCAAGCGCACGCTACTGGCCACCATGAAGCTGGACGACATCGGCAAGATGCCGTGCAATCCGGCCATCGGCGGCGTGGCCAAGGGCCAGCTTGTGCGTGAGATCGATGCGCTGGGCGGCGAGATGGGGCGTTGCATCGATAGGACGGGTATTCAGTTCAAGATGCTCAACCGATCGAAGGGCCCGGCGGTGCATTCGCCGCGCGCGCAGGCGGACCGGCACCTCTATCAGATGGACATGAAGCGGGTCTGCGAGGCGCAGCCGGGTCTGCAACTGAAGCAGGTGGAGGTGCAGGATCTCATCGTGCGCGATGGCGTGGCACAGGGCATCGTGACCGGGACCGGCGACGAGATCTCGGCGCACGCCGTCATCGTCTGCACGGGCACCTTCCTCGGCGGCAAGCTACACTTCGGCCTCACGACGATTGAGGGCGGACGCGGCGGGGATGCGGGGTCCTATGGACTGCCGCAGACCTACCGGCGTATCGGCATCGAGACGGGCCGGATGAAGACCGGCACCGTGCCGCGAATCCACCGCCGGAGCATCAATACCGACGTGATGGAGTCGCAGGCGGGTGATCCGGATCCGCGGCCCTTTTCCTTCTCGACGCCCATCGAAGGCTTCAGCCCGAACAAGATTGAATGCTGGCTGACCTATACCAAGGACAGTACGCACGACGTGATCCGAAAGAATCTGGAACTGTCCCCCCTCTATTCCGGGCGCATTGAGGGCATCGGCCCGCGCTATTGCCCCAGCATCGAGGACAAGGTGATGCGCTTCCCCGAGAAGGGCGAACACCGGGTCTTCCTCGAACCGGAGGGGCTGTATACCTCCGAAGTCTACGTTAATGGCCTTTCGACCAGCCTGCCGGAGGAGGTGCAACTCGCCTATCTGCACACCGTTCCGGGGCTCGAGGAAGCGGAGATCATCCGGCCGGGCTACGCGGTGGAGTACGACTTCGTGCCGCCGACGCAATTGAAGCCGACGCTGGAGACCAAAGCGATTCGCGGGCTCTACCACGCGGGCCAGATCAACGGCACCTCGGGCTACGAGGAAGCGGCGGCGCAGGGCCTTTACGCCGCGATGAACGCGGTGCGCCAGATCGACGGCGCGCCGCCGGTCTACATCGGGCGGCACGAGGCGTACATCGGCGTGTTGATTGACGACATTGTGACGCGTGGCGTCATCGAGCCGTACCGGCTCTTTACCTCGCGCGCGGAATACCGCCTGCATCTGCGCCACGACAACGCGGACCTGCGCGTGGCGAAGTATGGCTTCGCGAACGACGACACACTCGAACGGCTGCGTGTGCGGGAAGATGGCATCGGCCGCGAGATGGCGCGACTGGAGTCGGCGATGGTGCCGGCCACGCCGGAGGCCAACGCGATGCTGACCGCACGCGGCGGCGTACCCATCGAAACGCCGCAACCGGCGGCACAGTTGCTGCGCCGCCCGAAGGTCACCGTGCGGGATCTCTGGACCCTCTCCCCCGCGCCCGAAGCGCTGGACTTCGAGGCGGCGGAACAGGTCGAGATCCGCATCAAGTACGACGGCTACCTGCGCCGGCAGGAACGCGAGATGGAGCGCTTCAAGAAGGCCGAGGTCCGGAAGATCCCTGAGGATATGAACTTCGACGCGATCCCCGGCATCCCCCGCGAATGCAAGGAACAACTCAACAAGATCCGCCCCGTCAACTTCGGCCAAGCATCGCGTATCCCCGGGGTACGCGCGGCGGATATTGCCGTGCTGCACATCTATGTCGACAAGATGTTGCGCGAGAAGCAGAGCGCGTGACACCGAAAGTCGCGCGGCGGGCAAACTACCGAAGTCTTCGGTTTGCCATTTGGCCGCGGAACGCCAGGAGCAATCAGGTGAAGCGCTGTATTTCCATTGTCGGATGGCTTGTCCTCATCATGCTATTGAATCCAGGCGTTTCGAGCGCACGGGCCCCGGAGATCACCGCCGTTTCTGAACGGGAAAGTGAAACAAGCTGCTCGGTTGTGACCCCAAACGAATTTGAAGGGACAGACAGCGAGCGGATTAACCAGGCCATTGCGGCGGCGGCCGAAACCGGTCAACAGGTCGTTGTACCCAGACGCAACAATACGTCGACGGGCGCGCGGGATATCTGGCTATTGGATACTGCCATCCTGGTGCAGGACGGAAGCACGCTGATTCTGGAGAACTGCCACCTCAAACTGTCGGATCGGTCGCGCGACAACTTCATTCGTAGCGCCAATTGTGGTCTTGGGATTACGGAAATCGCTCCCATCTCGAATGTTCATATTCGGGGTATTGGAAGCGTTGTGCTCGAAGGCGCGGACCGCCCACGCGCCACCGGCGACAGCGCGAAAACCTTGGGCGTCCGCAGCTTTGGTACGGATGCGGGCGTGGCGTCGGAAAGCCAAACCGGCGACTGGCGCAATATCGGCATTCTGCTTGCCCACGTAAAACGTTTCAGTATCGAGAATATCCGTATCAAGGACGCGCATTGCTGGGCAATTTCCCTGGAACGCTGCGCCTACGGCACCATACGCGATATCGACTTCGCCTCGATGGAGTCGAAAATCATTGACGGCAACGCCGAAACCATCCTGAATCAGGACGGACTCGACTTGCGTCAAGGCTGCCACGACATCGCCATTGAGAATCTTACGGGCCATACCGGCGATGATCTCCTTGCCTTCACCGCAATCCTGAATCCGGGCGTCGACGCCGGCAGCACGGAATCCACCATGGTCAGCGAGGCGAACAACCGGGGCGACGGTATCGACGACATCCGCAACATCACGGTGCGCAATATCCGGGGCTATTCCGCGGGCGGACACCATATTGTACGGTTTCTGAATGCAAGTGGGCTGAAGATTCACGACGTGCTTCTGGATGGGCTCATCGACACCTCCGGTACAGGACGCCAGAGCCGCGCCGCAGTCAAGATTGGGGACAGCAACCCCGTTTGGGGTGGTGTCACCCCTCTGGGCGACACCTATCGCATCTTTCTCAACAACATCATGAGCCGGGCCCAACATACGATCCTGATTGCGGGCTCCCTCTCCGAATCGCTCATCACGAATGTCATTAAGTACGACGGGCAAGGCGACGCGATCACGCTTGCGTCCGGTCCGGAAAACGTGCGCCAAGTAGAGCTGCGAAACGTCCGCACCATGGATGCGCCCCAGTAGTCTGGAAACACCCCAACATCCCCCGTCCTGCGGGCACCCCCTTCAAAGGGAGACGGGGCCCAATGCCGCGACTCAAGGCAATTACGCATGCCCACGGTTTGGCCATGCACCAATACGTCGCAGGTTCAGTGCTGCGTATATTCTTCAAGAAACTCCGCCGCGAATCGCTCGCCGAGTTTCCGCATGCCGTCGTTGTTGTAGTGGTTGTTCTCTTCCATGATGGGATAGAAGTCGGTCGACGCGGGATCCTTGTCTTGTGGAAGGAGGGTCACTCCGGGGACCTCAGCGGAGACGCGCCGCATCCCCTCCACCACTTGACCACTGCCGACCTGAAACATCAGGAAGGGCAGCGCGTCGCTGCCCATGTCGTGGCGGATGCTGCGTATTAGATTCTGAAGGTTGTCGCCGTAGGCGGCTGCCGCGATCTCGTTGCTGGCGTCGGATTCGCCTTGTACCCAGAGCATGCCGCAGAGTTCGTACTGGTCTTCCGCGTACCCGGACAACACGTCCTTGGCGTAGGCGATTAGCTCGCCGTAGAGACGCGGTTTCTTCTCCTCGTTCATCAGCGCGGCCTTTTCCTCAGTCCACTCGGGATTCCAGCAGCCGTAGAGCGAGGTGCCGCCCTGGGTGCGCTTGATGAGCAGGATCTTTTCGTCCGGCCACGCTTCGGCCAACGCGATGCCGAAGAAGAGTTCCGGGCCGAAGATGAGATCACGCTTGTAGGAACGCGCGATTCCCGGAACGGGTACGACGACGTTAAGCGGCTGCATGGCCTCGTTGTTGTAGGCGAGTTGCACCCGGGACTGCGCAACGTCGAGACGTTGCGTATCCACGGGGCTGAGCCTGGCCCCATCGGCCCGGCCTTCCATATTGGATTGGCCGCCGAGCAGAAAGACTTTGATCTTCTTTCCGGCTTCGGGCCGGGCGCGTTCGCCCGCATGGGCTCCCGACGCACCAGAGAGCAACATGCCCCCGAATACGACAAGAAAAAGAGCGCGGTAACGTGACATGATCGAGGCCTCCTGTGTTGCGAGGATCTTATACAGGAAGCCCCCGCGCCGGCCCAAGCCCAGAACGGCAACCGTACGGCACCATCCCCTTATCGTGCGTACTTGCATGTAGGCCAACTGTTTGCTATGCTTAACATTCGTTAGTGCTTTAATCTGAACCACCTTTGGGAGGACGACGCTTATGTTCCGATTCGGGACCACTTTGCGCGGCACGGCGATCACCGTGCTGCTTGGACTGACAACGAGTGCCGGCGCGGGTACCGCCGTATACACGGCCGATACCGACGCACAACAGATAACCGACGCGAATGTCGCCTACAACGGCGGCACGATACTGGTCACGGGCGGCCCGACAGCCGATCCGCCGCCACGGGGCTCGCTGGTGGATGTGGCGCTGCCGGGTCTCAGCGCGGGCGCGGCAGAAGATGCCCTCTTCGAAATGCGCTTCGTACCCGGGCAAACGCCCACAACGAACGGAAGCGAAGCGTCCGCACCGAGCGGTGTCAATTGCGGCATCAGCATGGAGTTCGACGGCGGCACACTTTCGGTCGCTTGGGGCGCGTCCTTCAACGTCTACTCGGTTGCGGCAGTGTTCTTCCCTGCCAATCCCGGTGCGGGCGTCATTGCACAGAGCGCCGGTCCGGTTGCCTCTGACCTCCGCGCGCTGCGCCTGATTCGCAGCGGCGAAAACGTGATCGTGGAATACGACACAGACTCCGGCACGGAGACCCTAACGACCGTCGACCTGAATGAAGCCGGTTCGCAGAACGTAGACGTGAGCGACGACAATGTGACCTACCGCGTGGTCTCGTCCAATACCTTCGGCAGTGCGTCCTACGACTTCCAGATCGAAGCGATCTCCGTCTGCGGCGCGGGCGTGCCGACGGTGAACAACGGTGCCGGCCCCTGCGATATCGGCGGTGAAGGTG
>JAUIKJ010000222.1 GCA_030430835.1 Candidatus Hydrogenedentota bacterium | reverse complement strand
CCAGTTTTCGCAGTTCGTTGCAAGCCCCAAAAACCGGTGACGCCCGATGCCCGGTTCCGCCCCACCCGGCTATGCTATCGTCTGCGTCAGTAAACGTTCCCGGTCAGGAGATGTACCATGAATGATGCGCGCAACTTGTTCCTCCGTCTCGCGGGGCTCATCGCGGGTTTCGGCGGGCTCTGGGCTGCCGTGCTGCTCTTCGGCAAGCTCGTACTGCCGCAGCTGTCGGGCTTCGACTATGCGATCTCTGCCTGGGTCAATCCCGATGCCTATGTGCCGGGCGTGGACGAGTTCTTCCGCGCGGTCACGGACCACACCAACCTGGTCATCGCCGTCCCCCTGATTTCGCTCGCGGTGGCGATTGGGCTGTGCCGTCTCATGGAGATGCCGGCGGTAGCCTGCCTGAAGTGGTCCGCCATTGCGGGCGCGCTTTGGTGCCTTCTAATTGGTGTGATTGGGGTATTGCTCGAGGGTGACATGCCGATGGTCCTGGGCCTTTGCGCCTTCGGCGTCGGGCTGATCCTCGTCGGTGTCGCACCGCCGCAACTCATTCCGGCCCTCCCGGCGCGTCGCTGGGCCATGGCGCTGTTGTTGACCGAGTCCTTCATCCTCCTCGGCCTTTGGCTGGCCGGGGAACTGTTCTGGAACCCCGAACTCTTTGGCGCGAATATCGCCTTCCTTCTGGCCTTGATCGTGGTGCTGGGCGCGCTGCTCCGCACCTTCCACCGGCTTGATGACGCCTGGTCACGACGTTTCGTGCGGGTCTTCTGGCTGGTGCTACTGTCTTCGCTGATGGTGTCGCTATTCGCGACCCGCCACATCAAGGAGACGGTCGCCCGGCCGCGACCGCTCAGTGAAGCCCACCAGCCGTGGAACGATCAGCTCCGCGTGATCCCCACGGAGGAACTGCGCGGCAACAGTTCCTATCCCTCTGGACATACCGCGGGAACCTTTGCGCTGATCACCCCGCTCTTCTGGTGGCTGCGTGACCGCCGGGCACGAACCGTGCTCTTTGGCTGGGGCGTGCTGCAGGGGGTATCGCGGGTCTATACCGTGGCGCACTTCACCGTGGACTGTTTCGCAGGGGCCGTGCTCGGCTTTGGCACGGGCTCGCTTGTATTCTTCCTGCTCGGCGGTCCGGGGTTGCGCGCGCCTGGGTCCGCTCCGGAGACTCGCCCCGGCAACTGAGACCTGCCACAATCGCCCTGACGGCTAGGGGCAACGATCGTAATCCGACTTTCGTTTTCTACGACGGTCTAATTCCGGCATACCGTGCCGCATTGCCGCGACACCAGCGACCGGTTGATGCGCGGGCTGCTAGAATTCCAGGCCGGATCATTGACGGGAGGCACGGCAACACCTTAGTATGTACTTTGCTACAAAGATACACACTATAGTCTCGCTGTGATTACGGATCAAAGGGTGCACCGTGGACGAACGTTCTGATGCTGTCATGCAGGATCGCGATCTGCTCTTTGGCGCATTCGCGCTACAGTTCTCCGATGTCACGCCGCACCAGCTCTACAGCGCGGCACATACTGCAAGGGCGTCGGCGGAAGAAAGCGTGGCCGACGCACTGGTGCGCAGCGGCATCCTCTCCACCGACGCGCATACGCGGCTCAGCGGTCTCGTGGACAGTACGATCGCGCGGCACGATGGCAAGGTCGATGCCGCGGTAGATGCAGTCACCTCCGCGACCAGTTTTCTTCAGGCGTCGCGGCGGGGGTCATCCGGCGCGACGCGCGGGGTGGAGGCGGAGACGGTGGCCACACCGAATCCAGACTTCCTGGACGAATCGCTTCCGGGGGTTCTGGAATGGAGCGACCGCTACACCCATATTCGCGAGCACGGGATCGGCGGATTCGGCCGCGTGCTCATCGCCTATGACCGGCACCTTGAGCGCGACGTCGCGATCAAGGAACTGCTGGGCGCGCCGGTGGCGCAGGCGTCGACGCAACCACTGACCCCGAGCCAATCGGATCGTTCGCGCTTTCTCCGGGAAGCACGCATTACGAGCCAGTTGGAGCATCCCTCGATTGTCCCGATCTATGAACTGGCGCACCGTGCGGATGGCTCGGTGTATTACACGATGCGCTTCGTGCGCGGGCGCACCCTGAGCCAGGCAATCAAGGAGGCGACCACACTCGAGGCGCGGCTTCGATTGCTCCCCCATTTCGTCGATTTGTGTCAGGCCATCGCCTATGCACACAGCCGGGGCGTGATCCACCGGGACATCAAGCCCGGCAACGTGATGGTGGGCGAGTTCGGCGAGACGGTGGTATTGGATTGGGGCTTGGCCAAGAAAAAGAACGAAGTGGATGCGCCGCGCGACTCGTCGCGCGAGACCCTTGCCGGCGACGGCCCGGGTGCGCGCAGCCGGCTCTCGCAGACGCAATACGGCCAGGCCTTGGGTACACCGCAGTTCATGCCCCCGGAACAGGCCGAAGGGCGGCTCGAAGAGATCGACGAGCGTTCAGATGTCTATGCCCTGGGCATTGTGCTGTACGAACTGCTATCCGGTTCCCTGCCCTTCGACGGCACCAACACCACCGAGGTCCTCTGGAAGGTCGTACACCAGAAGCCGCGTTCACTCGTCCTGATCGACCCCGCGATTCCGCCGGAGCTTTCGGCCATCTGCGATCGGGCGATCTCCAAGGATCGCGCCGCACGCTACGACAGTGCCGGGGCGCTCGCCGATGAAATCGAGCGATTCCAATCGGGTGCGCTCGTTCAGAGCTACGCGTATCGCACCGGTGAGATCGTTCGGCGGTTCGCTCGGCGGCACGCCGCGGAGTTGATCCTGACGGGTGTGGCGGTGTTTCTTCTTGCCGTCTTGGGCGCCTATTCCTATGTCACCGTGGTCAACGAACGCAATGCCGCGGTACAGAGTGAACAGGCGGCCACCCAGGCCCAACAGCGGGCGGTGGAATCGGAATACGAAGCGCGACGGGCCCAGGCGGCGGCCGAGATCTCCGAGGCTGAGGCCCATGCCGCGCAGGCCCAGGCGCAGCGGGAGTTGTACCACGCGAGCATTAGCCTGGCGAACAGCTATGTGGATCAGGGGGCCTATGACGAGGCGCGCTTTCAGCTTGCCGCCTGCCCGGAGGAGGAACGCAACTGGGAATGGGGTTGGCTCGCATTTCGATGCAATCAGGACTGGCTGGGCTACGAGGCGCCACCGGCCACGACGGTCACCGATGGCCCCACGCTGCGTTACGCTCCGGAGACGGGTCTTGTGGGCCGCCGCGACCCCCGTGGAGATCTGCGCGTATTTCGGCAGTTCTCGGAGGATGCCGTTGGACACTATCACTACGTGCGCAACCAACGCTTCGCCGCGGACGGCACGGTGCTGATCACCCAGGACGGGCACCGGCTGCGCGCCTTCGGCGCTGCCGATCAGCACATGCAGTTCGAAGCGGAGTACACTCCGATCGGCCCGTGGAGCCTGTCGGTGAGTGGTGATGAGCGGCGCATCGTGTACCCCACCAACCTGCAGCGCGTGGCGGTGCGGGACTTGCCGGGCGGTGCTATGGTGTCGGAGTGCACCGGCCAGTACGTCTACCACGCCGTCCTCAGCCACGATGGTGCCCTGCTCGCCGTGGGTGGCAATGAGCACCCTGCCTCCTTTGAGGGCCCGGGTGTGATTGAGTTGCGGCGGACGGCCGATTGTACGCTGCTGGCGACGGTCACTTCCGTGGATCTCACGCTGATGGCCTTTTCTCCCGACGGACGCTACCTCGCAACTCCAATCGCGGACGGGCTCGCCGTATACGAATCGGAAACGGGCCAGTTGGCCCAAGTTCTGGGTGCGCATTCCGGCGGTCTCTCGGCCTTCGCCTGGGGGCCAGCCTCAAGGATACTGTTGGTGGCAGACAAGGCGGGTGGGGTCCTGCTCTGCGACCTGGATTCGGGCGTGGCATCAGAGCGGCTGCCGCACGACGGTGAGTTGGTCAGCGCCTGCCGGTTCAGCGACGACGGGACGCGCCTGTTGACCGGGACGACTGCGGGAACTGCGCGCCTTTGGCGCCTGCCGGATGGCGCGCTGCACCGGGTGTTTCGCGGCCACAACACACCCATTGGGGAACTCTTCTTCCTGCCGGAGGAGGCACTGGTGGCGTCGCGCAGCGCGAAGAGTCTGCGGGTCTGGAACGTCGATCGCGATGGTATCCGGTCGGCGAAACCGGCCCGCCTGCTTCAGGCGACCATGGTACCGGGCGGCGACCGGCTCCTCTACACAACGCCCACGGGGCAGGTGTACAGCCAGCCCCTGGATGGCTTGTCAAAGGCCGAAGCAACCGCAGTGCTGGAAACGGTCGACGGTGGCCCGGCCCTGATTTCCGGGTCTGGCCGCTATGTACTCGAGCGTGGGGTGACTGGCTTGCGGGTACACGACCTTTCCCGGGGCACGCAGGGCACCCTCGAACATCAGGGTGACTACAAGTCTGCGCCGGCGGCCTTTAGTCCGCACGACAACTACCTCGCGGTGCTCCAGCCGCACCTCGCCGTGGACCTGCTCCAGGTGGCGATCTACGATCTCGCTGCCGGGGTGGATAGCCCGTCCGTGAAGCTGCACGAGGAAGTGGTCGACACCAGCGAACTGGACAACTCGCCGGGCAGCCTCGCCTTCCGTCCGGGAGACGGCATGCTGGTGGTCGCACTGGTGGACTACCTGATTCTTATTGATCCGGCCACGGGCATGCCCTTGGAGTCCTACCCCATCCCGGGCCTCGATGATCGGAGCAATGTCCCCTTTCAGTTCGATGCGGCGGGGACCCGCCTTGCCTATGCGAATGATGCTGAAGGCATCACGATCCTGCGTTTCGATTCGGACGACGAACCGATGTTCATCCCCACGCAAGGCAACCTGATTACCGCGCTGACCTTCACGCCGGACGCGGAGCGGCTGGTCACGGGATCCGCGGACGGGAGCGTCCGCATCTGGAATCTGGACACGGGCCGGGAAGTACTACCCCTACCCTCGCAGCAGGGTGCCATTCACTTCCTCGGATTTTCCGCGTCCGACGAAGCCCTGCTGTCCGCAAGCAGCGAGGAGATCCGCCTGGTGCGGGCATTCCCCTGGCAACCGGAGCGACTGCCCGGCGATGCGCGCACGCCGGTGTCGAAGCAACTGGCGCGGGCAAAGGCGTATCACCCACAGACGGCGCCGGATCGCGGGCGCTGTCACGCGCAGATGCACGCGCTGGCGCGCCTGAAGCGCGCGCAAGCCCACGAATCGGGCCTCGACTCCGGTGCGCCGTGTCCGGTGGATGACGGGATGCGCGCACTGCTGGAGCATGGATGTCCGACAGGCGGTGCCATCACTCTGCACCCTGTGGGCACCCCCCCGGCCTGCGCCATTCATGGAAGTTCCAACACGGCGCACGCCCGTGAAACCTTGGTGGCATTGCTGGATCAGAAACCGGCAATGG
>JAUIKJ010000221.1 GCA_030430835.1 Candidatus Hydrogenedentota bacterium | reverse complement strand
AACGCGACGCCAATCAAGGCGGCAACAAGCCGTGACCTGCCCCCTCTCTTCAATCTCCCACCGCAACCATCGTATCACGGATTTTCACTGCTGACAATTGTTTTTGGGGGCGCGATAGTTTTTGTCCGCCGCTTGCCGTATAGTCCTACGGGTCATACGCACCGTGCGCCGGTGTTGGATGTTCTGGGGTGCACGACACAACCCGCGTCGCACCAGCGACTTAAGCCCTAGAACGCATTCACGACTCTCAAGGTCTGTTTAACGGTGATCACACGCAGTGGCTACACCAAGATGATTGTTACCCTTGACACCCCCCGGTACCCGCAGCATCGCGGTATCATCGGACTCGTCGTACTGGTCATGGCCGGGCTGCTCTCGGGGCCGACCGCGGTCTCGGCGGAAGAACCGCCCGCGCCCGCATCCATGCACCGTGGCGGCTATGTTCCGGATGTCGGCTGCCGCTCCTGTCACGCGGAGATTTACGACGCCTATCAACACGTGGGGATGGCGCAGTCGTTCTACCGCCCCAATACGCGGCCCGGCACTGAAGCGCTGAACAGCCCCTTCCTCCATACGGCCTCTGGCCGCGAGTATCGCTACATCAATCGCGATGGTGCCCTGCGCTTTCAGCGCGTCCAGCGGGACGACACCGGACAGGCCATCAACGCAATCGAATTGAGCGTGGACTGGATCATGGGCTCGGGAAACCACGTGCGCAGCTATCTGCACCAGACGCCGGGTGGCCAACTCTTCCTGCTCCCAGTCTCCTGGTACGCCGAGGCAGGGTGGCAAATGTCTCCCGGATATGATCGGCCGCACCACGACGGAATACAACGGGCGATTCGCCGAGAGTGCATGTTCTGCCACAATGCCTACCCCGAACTGCCGGCCACGGCAAACCCGCTGAGCCCGGTGCACGTGTTCCCCCGCGACATGCCGGAAGGCATCGGCTGCCAACGCTGCCACGGCCCCGGTGGTGATCATCTCGCCCAAGCCTACACGCCGGGCGCCGACCCGGAAGCAATTCGCGATGCCATTGTAAACCCCAAGCGGCTACCGGCGAATCGCCGGAGTGACGTCTGCCTGAGTTGCCACATGTTGCCCTCGGTGGCCGTGCCGGGCATACGCCGTTTCGATCGGGGACAGTTCAGCTTCGATGCCGGTGATCCGCTTGAGGAATTCCTGCTCTTCCTGGATATCGACGAAGCGAGCCGCAGCGCAGGGGATCGCTTTGAAATTGACCATCAGGCCTACCGCCTCCTGCAGTCGCGCTGCTTCCTCGACAGTGCAGGCGCCATGGACTGCATCACCTGCCATGATCCGCACCGAAAACTCCCCGAGCAAGATCGTGTCGCGCACTATCGCGCAATCTGCATGGGCTGCCATGATGATGCGGCCTTCACGGCAGACCACGCCACCCTCCTCGAACGCTGGCGTCCAAGCAATCCGCGACATGCCAAAGTTTCCGATGAGGACTGCACCCAATGCCACATGCCGAAGCGGCGTACCCAGGACGTTGTACACGCGGTGATGACCGATCATTTCATCCGGCGGACACCACTCGTGGACGATCCCTTGCGGCCCCTGAAAGAAACGGAGCCGGTCATTGAGGACATCCGCCGTCTCTTCCCAGCCCAAGAGCGCAACGCGGACAGTTGGGACATCTATCGAAGCGTGGCCACGCTCCGCGCGGCGGGCGGCAGACATACGGCAGCGCTGGACCACCTGGAATCCATCTTCGCCGAGCACGCGGTACTGCAGACCGAGCCCTATCTCGACCTTGCACGGGCACAGATGTTCGCGGGCAAGGCTGGACACGCCCAACAGACGGTGGACGAAATTCTCCGCCGCGATCCCAATCAGCCCGAAGCCCTGAACTGGAGTGCGGGCCTGGCGCTGCACGCGGGGGATCTCGCGGAGGCACGGCGGCGCCAGGACCAATGCGTCGCGGCCGCACCCGATTGGCCGCGAGCGCACCGAGACCGCGCACGCATTGCGTTGCAGACGGCCGACCTCGACACGGCCGCCGCATCGGTGGGGAATGCCCTGGCCCTCAACCCGATGGATGCGGAAGCGTGGTATCTTCAGGCGGAGATTGACGCGCGACGCGACGACACCGAAAGTGCAATCGTGGCACTGGAGCGTGCCCTGGCCAGCGACCCCGGTATGACGGCAGGCTACATGACAATCATAGACCTGCTCTCCGCCGCAGACAGGCCGGCCGATGCACAGCGTTATCTGGAGCACGGGCGCCGCTTCGCGCGGGAGCCCGAGGCGATCGAAAAACAAGGGGAGTGAAGAGAATGAAGGCATATGCCCGGCTACCGTGGCAATTCCTGGGAGGGGCGGCTATCGCCCTGCTGCTGACCGCCGCCGGTGCACCGGCGCAAGATGCTGCCCCCCCACGGCCCACCGCAGCGGATTCCCTTGGCACCACCATCGAGTGCATCGCGGGGCTTGAGGGCCGGCGCGATGCGAAATGCTACGCCACCGCCTCGAGGCTGGAAGACTTCATTTATGGCACGCCGCTCGAAGACGGCGCGCGCTTTCTCAAGATCGATCTCCAGAAACAACGTATTCGCGAGGTCTGGCGTGCCGCGAGCGCACGCGCGGTCATTGCCGGGGTGGATACCGTCGGCGTGGAACAACTCGAGGGCGTGATCCGCGCCGCGCTCCCACTCCAGATCAGCGAAGACGGCGACCACGAAGTCACCTTGCCCGGCGGAGAATCCTTGTCCATCGACCAGCGCGATCTCCGGCAATACGGCACCATCGCCTATGCCCTGCGCGCGATTCTCGCCGTGCAGCAGGAAGCGCTCTTCCTTGGCGGAGACGCGTTGGTGCCCATGGACGCCGCGGCCACCGAGGCAATGAAGCGTTTTGTCGACCAGTTCACACTCGCCGCACTGCAACTGGCAGACCGAGACGCCCGCCTGAATAACCGGCAGTTCATCGATGCCGCCACACTTCAGGCCGCGTGGACGACGGTATCGGGGAAGCAGGCCCAGCCCGCCGGCGAACGCGTGGCGGAGAACACCCCGCCGCCGGCCGCCGCGCCCTACGCCCTGACCCGTAAGGTTGTCGCACAGAAGATGCGGTCTTACGAGGCATACAACGAGATTTCACTACCTGTCTTCCTGCGCAATATTCAGGTGTATTTCGCACGGCACCGCTGGCCCCAGGATACGGAAACCAGCGAAGCGCTGAAGACCATTCTCACGGAGTCGTTGATTGGCTATGCGGTCGACCTGCTGAATGGCGCCAGTGCGCGTGCCGGACAGCGCGCCTCCGGCCTGATGCGCGTCGAAGATGTCAACGCCTTCGCCAAGGAGTTCATCCCCCACCGGCTCAACGAATATGAAGACGCAATTTTCTTCCCGCGGCTGCCCGCAACCGAACGCATCACCATCGAATCCTACGACATGGATGCCTTCCGCGACAGTGGGCTGCACTGGCAATACCTCAACGCGGCGCTTGATGAACCGGACTTTACGCGCGGTCCGGAACCGGACCCCTTCGCCCTCGAACTCCTGGTGGAGAACATCGCGCAGATCGGCGTGCTCATCATGCGCATCGCGGGCGATGTCGCCGTCGAACACGGACAGGAGCACCTGGCGCCGGACCACCTCGAGGACGCGATTCAACGGATCGCGGCCCTGGCCGCAAAGAACAACGCCGCCACCGCCGAGGAAGCCGCGCCACCACCACTGCAATCGGTCGACCAGAAGGACACGGCAAGCGGCCCGCTTTTCACGGAGGTAACCGAGGCCAGTGGCGTGGCCTTCAAACACAGCTCAGCGGACTGGCTAAACCGGCTCATCCGCAGCTTCGCCGTGCGCAACAACACGGTGGCGGTGCTCGCAGTACCGCCGGCCTTTGGCGGGTCCGGTGGCGCGGCGGAAGATCTCAACGGCGACGGCCTGCCGGACCTCCTTCTGCTGGGCGGACTCGGCAATCGGCTCTACCTGAACACGGGTTCTGGCACCTTCCGCGACGCGACGGCGGAATCCGGAATCAACTGGATGCGGGAGGACGGCACCTTCGGGGAAACGCGCCAACCGATCATCGCGGACTTTGACAACGACGGACACCAGGACATCTTCATCTCCTACGTAAATGACCCGCACCGCCTTTATCGGAACCGCGGCGATGGCACCTTTGAAGATCTCACCGGCACGGCGAAACTCGGTGGCGCGGGCCTCGTGGGCGGACCCGCCACGGCGATCGACTTCGACAAGGACGGCCTGCTGGATTTGTACATCGGCTACTTCGGGCAATACACCGAGGGAATCCTCCCCACGCTGGCGCGGCGCAATGAGAACGGATTGCCCAACCGCCTGTTCCGCAATCGGGGGGCAATGCGATTTGAGGACGTGAGTGCGGGCAGTGGCGTGGAAGGCTCCGGTTGGACCCAGGCGGCGGGCCATACGGACTTCGACAATGATGGCTGGCAGGACCTGATCGAAGGCAATGACTTCGGCGTGAATGCCTACTACCGCAATCGTGGCGACGGCACCTTTGAGAATGTCGCTGATCGCATGGGCACGGGAAAGCCATCGTTTACCATGAGCATCGGCATCGCCGACCTGAACCGCGACCGTTTTCCGGACATCTACATCTCCAACATCGTGACGATGGACAAGGATCAGAAGTATGTGAACCCGGACAGCGGCACGACGCTGAAGTTCGATGCGGCCACGCTCGCGGAGATGCGCGTGGTCGAGGCCAACGATCTTTTCCTGTCCGCGGCCCGAGAGACCGATCTCACCACCTATGCCCTCGCGGATGACGCGGTGGGCCGCGGGCGTTCATCCACGGGCTGGGCCTGGGGCGCCGATTTTTTCGATGCAGACAACGATGGCGACGATGACCTCTATGTCGCCAATGGAATGAATGAATTCGCCGTCTACTCTTCCGAGAATCCCTATTACAAGGATCCGGCCGGCAACGAACGCAATGTGTTCTTTCCGGAGAGCAGCCGGGAGCGCAATGTTTTCTTCCGCAATGAGGGCGGCATGCTTAGCAATCACGCGCAAGATAGTGGCGCCGATCTGTTTGGCAACTCGCGTGCGGTGGTTTACCTCGATCTCGAGAATGATGGCGATCTCGACATGGTGATCAACAACTATCACGAAACCGCGACGGTGTATCGCAACAACACCGAAACGGCGGGCAACCACTGGCTCAAAATTCGGCTGGTCGGCGATCCTGAGAAACGGAGCACTCGCGATGCCATCGGCGCGCGGATCATCCTCGAAACGGAAAACGGCGGCACCGTCTGGCGGGAAGTACACAGTGGATCGGGCTATCTCACTTCGCACCCCAAGGATCAGCACTTCGGCCTTGGCGCCGCCGAGCAGGCCACAGCAACCATAACGTGGCCGGACGGATCGGTCCAGATCGTGGCGCAGCTCGCGCACGGCCAGACCCA
>JAUIKJ010000220.1 GCA_030430835.1 Candidatus Hydrogenedentota bacterium | reverse complement strand
TGACTCACTTCCGTGCGGCAGCTGAGAAACTTGCCAAAGAGTTCCATCAGCCGAATGCCCAGGCCTTGGAAATTGGATGCAACGACGGAACCTTTATTGGAGCGCTCATTGAGCAGGGGTTTCGTGGTTTTGGAGTTGACGGCGCCAAAAACTGCGTCGAGAAAGCAAAACAGGATTATCCCACTGGGCATTTTGTTTCTGAGTTTTTTAATCGAGCGATTGCTCAAGAACTTGAAAAAGAATTCGGACGCTTCCAGCTCGTCACGAGCTGCAATGTCGTGGCTCACATCGATAACCTCTATGACCTGGCATCTGGAATCGATGCGCTTCTGGCAGATCCCCGTGCCGCCCACGAGCCCCACGCGGGACACCCTGCTGTGCGCGACGAGTTTCACCCTGGACCAAGAGAGCCGCGGCGGCAATTGGCAACGGCGCGTTAGCGTGCTGAATGAAGGGAAGGAGTTCGAGGCGGGGGGCAATCTGATCATCCTGATCGACGATGCGACGCGGAGCTACGGCGCCGCGCTACAGAGTCCGCGACAAGAGGTTTCCGCGGCGGCGCCCCTGACCTTCATGGAGCGCTGGGAGCTGAGCGCGCAGCCGGGGCGCAGGCGATGAACGCGGCACAACGCATCCTCGCGCAACCCGCCACGCGCGCCTTCATCGCGCTGGGTCTAATCGTCTCCCTGGGGTTTGTGTTCCATGCCGACGGCGCGTTTCACAAGTGGAGCACGCACCGGGACATGCTTCGGCAGGTCTCGGAGCACGGCATCCTCGCCTGCGGCATGACGATCGTCATCCTTACCGCCGGTATCGATCTGTCCGTCGGCAGTGTGCTCGGGCTGGTGGCCGTAGTTTTTTCGCTCATGAGCATCCATTGGGGCTGGAACCCGGTCCTTGCTGTTGGGGCGTGTCTCGCGTTGGGGGCCGCCTGCGGCACGGTGTCGGGGAGTGTCATCGCACGCTTCGGCGTGCAACCCTTTATCGCGACGCTGGCGATGATGGTCTTCGCGCGTGGACTGGCCAAATACGTTTCCGGTGGGCAGAAGATTTCACAATCCGTCCAGAACGCGGATGGCAGTTTCGGGTATGTGGAATTGCCACGCGTATTCGATGCGCTCGATGCGCGGATACTGGGTGGCAACGTGTCGGTGGTGACCATCATTTTTCTCGTGTGCGTGGTGGTGACCTGGGTGCTGCTGGCGCGGATGCGACCGGGCCGCCACCTCTACGCCATCGGCGGCAACGAATATGCCGCGCACCTTTCCGGCGTGCCGGTGATGCGCACGAAGATACTGGCCTACGCACTGTGCGGGCTCTTCGCGGCGGTGGCGGGGATATGCCACGCGGCCCAGGAATATCAGGGCGATCCGGAGGCGGGGGTGGCCTACGAACTTACCGCCATCGCCATCGTGGTCATCGGCGGTACAAGCCTCATGGGCGGACGCGGCAGCATCCTGCTCACCTTGCTGGGTACGCTGAGCATCGGCTATCTTGAGAAGATTCTGAGCATCAACGCCGTGGGCGAGGCGAGCCGCCTCATGCTGACCGGCGGGATCATCGTGGCCGCCGTACTCTTGCAGCGGCGCCGGGCCTAAGGGAGTCGTCGTTATGTCTATCCGTTCCGTATCTCGCGCACTGAGCGCCGCGTTGCTCATGGCCGTACTGGTCTTGCCGGCCTTCGGCGGAAGCGGCACCGAAGCCGACCCGTGGGTCATCGGCATGAGCCAGTGCAACCTGGGCGAGCCGTGGCGGGTGCAGATGAACGCCGACATCGAGGCCGCGGCGAAGGACAAGCAGAACATCAAACTTGTCTACAAGGACGCCCAGAACGACACCCTGAAGCAGCGTTCGCACATCGAAGAATTCGTGGGGCAGGGGATCGACCTGTTGATCATCAGCCCGAAGGAAGCGGCTCCCCTGACGCCGCCGGTGAAGAAGGCCTATGACGCGGGCATCCCGGTTATCGTGCTGGATCGCCGGGTGATGGGGGATAACTACACGCAATTTATCGGCGCGGACAACAAGCTGATCGGCGAGGCGGCAGGAATTTGGGTGGCCAATGCGCTCCGCGGCAAGGGCAAGGTCGTCGAACTCAAGGGTTTGATGACCAGCACGCCGGGGCAGGATCGGCACAGCGGTTTCCGCAAGGGAATTGAGGGCAGCGACATTGAGGTCGTTTTCGAGGCGGACATGCAGTGGCTCGAGCCGAACGCACGCAAGGAAATGGAATCCGCGCTGGCGCGGCACGACGAGATCGCGCTGGTCTACGCGCACAACGACCCGGGCGCGCACGGCGCGTGGCTCGCGGCAAAGGCGGCCGGCCGGGACAAGGACATGCTCTTTGTCGGCATCGACGCGCTTCCGCACGAAGGTCAGGCTTATGTGGCGCAGGGGATTCTCGCAGCGAGTTTCGAGTATCCCACCGGCGGGAAGGAAGCGATTGAAAACGCGTTGAAGATCCTTGCGGGCGAGGATGTTCCCAAGGAAATCGTGCTCAAGTCGCGCGTATTCACCCCGGAGAATCTGAAGAACGGCGGCGAGTGGCTGGGGGGCGACGACACCGCTGAGGAAGACGACGAGTGGGATGATCTCGACTTCACGCCGGGCCAAAGCGGGCAACCGGTGCTTTGATGTTTCCCCGGTTGCAATACGGAACCCTGCTTGTCCTCGTGGGGACGGCGCTTGGTTGTAGCGCGTCGCCGCACGACCTGGTGGGGCTGGACGCATTGGACGCGCTCGTGGCCCAGCTGGAACACGATCCGGATTGCGTTCATACCCGTGATGCACTGGAGAAGACGCCGCTCTTCTTCGCGGTGCAGTACAAGCGCCTTGACGCGATGGAAGCCCTGGTCGCGCACGGAGCCGACGTCAATGCGGTGGATCGCACGGGAATGACCCCGCTGCATGCGGCCGCGATGTATGGCCGGCGCGAGGCCGCGGAATGGCTGCTGGCGCACGGCGCGGATGCGGGCGCGGCCGATCAGTTCGGCGATACGCCCTTGCATACGGCGGCGATCTTTGGGCAGGGCGGCGTGGTGAAGGCACTCCGTAGCGCTGGTGTATCGCTGACGGCGGAGAACGCAGACGGCAGGACCCCGCTGATGCTGGCGGAACGGCATCGTCAGGAACGCTTTGCGGCATACCTGCGCAAACTGCGGTAGCGCGCTCCTGGCAAAACACGCGTTCGAAGACTCCATTGCATTTCAATCACGGTGGTCGCGTTGTGATCCCTCCGGCGTTCAACGCGTGGAATTGAATATGACCGTGAAACACCATCGTGCCAGGCGGCGCCTTGCGCTCCCAGGATGCGGGATTCTTGCGAATCCGTGACCTACGATTTAAGATCCTGCTTCTTCACATCGAGTGCGCACACACGGAGTTCCCATGCCTGACAACGACAATACCGTAGAAATTTACACCGACGGCGGCTGTGAATGGCAAGCGCGAGAAGGAGTTGAGCGGCGGTGCGGACGAGACGACCAACAACCGCATGGAGATGACCGCCGCGATCAAGGGTCTGGAAGCCCTGAAGAAGCCCTGCAATGTGGCGCTCTATACCGATTCTGAGTACCTGAAGAAGGGCATCACCGAATGGATGCCGAAGTGGAAGCGGCAGGGCTGGAAGCGGGGCAAGAATCCCGTGAAGAACGTTGATCTTTGGAAACAGCTCGATGCACTTGCCCAGACCCATGCGATCCGCTGGTCTTGGGTGAAGGGGCACGCCGGCCACCATTACAACGAGCGCTGCGACGAACTGGCCAGCGAGGCCATCCTGCGCCAGCGCGGCCGCTGAGGAGTTTGCCCCGCGAGGGACCCCTGCGCGTATCATAGCGCTGGAGCACCCCGGGAGCCGCATGACCAATCCGCCACAGACACGCCGCTATCTGTTGTACCTGATCCCGATTGTGATCGGATTGGGGGGGGTGGTCTTCGCGCGCCAGTTCGAAGACCTGGTTGTCCGCCTGATTATCATCGCCATATCCATGGCGGTCCCGATGGTCGCCGGCGGCAGTCTGCTTTCGCGTTACCGGACGGGCCGCTTTGAGCGGGGCATTCTCTTCGTTGGCATGCTCATGCTTCTTCTGGGGGGCGCGCTGAGCGTGTCGGGGCTTTCCGGTCCGCTCGGCCCCATTCTTGAGGAAGAGGTTGTTCCCTTTCCCGGCGGGATGCTCTCGCAGGCCATCGGCATGTTGAGTCTCTTGCTCGGGCTCTTCGTGATAATGCTGCACATAGCCCGGACCGGCGAGAATATCGAAGAGATCGCGGATCGATTCGAGCTACTCGCCGAGCACATCACCGAAGGCTTTCTGCTGCTGGATGCGGAAGGCAAGGTCGTTTCCGTGAACAACCGCTTCCTTGTCATGTCCGGCCTTGAGCGGGCGGAGGTGGTTGGTCACCTGGGCACCGAATTGAGCCGCGCGCTGGAAGTGGAGCCGATTCAGGAGCACATCGAGCGACGCCTGCAGGGGCAGGCCTCGGAGTACGAAGTGACGTGGAACGTCAACGGGGAAGACCGGCTCTTCTGGTTCAGCGGGACCCCCATCTTCGATCGCAACAACCGCCAGACCGCGTCGCTGACGACCGTGCGCGACATTACCGAGCACGACCGCTTGTCACGTCGCGTGGAACGCTATGCCGAAGGGCTGCAGAAACTGGTCGAGGAACAGACCCGCAAGCTGCGCGCGTCCGAGGCGCGTTTTCGGCAGTTGCTGGAATCGATGAACGAGGGCTTTCTCACGCTGGACCGGCGGAACCAGATTCGCTTTGCCAATGAACGTATCGCGCAGATGCTTGAAGCCCCCCGGGAAGCGTTGCTCGGACGCGACATCTTCGACTTCGTGGATCCGGCCGGACGCGTACGCCTTCTGAACATGTTGTCCAAGGGGGCCTCGCTCAGCATCATCGAAGCGCGGCAGGAGGTTGCGCTGCTTTCGGCGCAGGGAGGGGCGGTGCCCGCGGTGGTGGCCATCACGCACATTGAGGACGCACGGGAGAACGATCCGGTCTTCTCCCTGGTGGTAACTTCCGTCGCGGAATTGAAGGTGATGGAGGGCCAGTTGCGCAAACGCGCGTCCGAACTGGAGCGGGCGAACGAGGAACTGCGTGCGCATGATCGCGCGAAGGACAGCTTTCTTTCGAATGTGAGCCATGAACTGCGCACGCCGCTGAGTACCATTCAGGGCTACGTAGAAATGCTGCAATCCGGCAGTCTGGGAGAAACTGAGGCGCCGCAGAAAGCGGCGTTCGAAGTGATGGCCCGTAATGTGCAACGCCTTATTGCGCTGATCAACGAGATGATCGAGTTCAGCCGGATGGAGATCCGTGGCGTCACCTGCATCGCGGCGGCGATGGACTTCGCGTTCCTCGGCGGCAGCATGGGCTCGGTGGTGGGCGAGAAGCTCGCGCGCTCCTGCGACCGGGCGGTCGACGAGGGGCT
>JAUIKJ010000219.1 GCA_030430835.1 Candidatus Hydrogenedentota bacterium | reverse complement strand
CACGGACTCCAGCGCGGCGACCGCCTTGCGCCAACCCGAAACGGCACGCTTGTAGTTCTCGGGATCGCCCATGGGCACGGCAGCGTTCGCCGCGGTGACGGGTTGTCCTCCGGCGGCGGTGGCGCCAGGCGCCTCGTAGTCGGTCAGTTGTGCCTGTTGCACGAGGGTATCCGCGGAGGCGAGTGCGGCCTCGGCGCGCAGCGCGGCGTCGCTGGCGTCGACCAATTCATCGAAGGCGGTCTTCGCGGTTTCAAAGGCGGACTGGGCAGATTCGCGGGCTCCCTGCGCGGCCGCATTGCGGCCCGCACGGTGGTGGGCCGCGGCCACCGCATAGCGCAGCGCTTCCGAGTCCGGCTCCTCGATAAGCAACTCGCGGTAGCGCGTGAGGGCCGCCTCGGTATCGCCGCTTTGGGCGAGGGCGTTCGCCTGTGCGAACTGTTCGGCGAAGGACGCGGCCTGGGCCACGCCGGCGAAAACGATCAGGAAGGGGAGCAACACCGCGCTACGCATGGGCGGGATCCTCCTGCGCCGCACGGCGCATGGCCCGCCGCCGCAGCCCGGGCAACAGGGCCAGCCACAGCCCTTCGGCGGCGAAACAGAGTATCGCAATACTGAGGGGCCAGCGGTAGCGGTTGACGTAGGTATAACGCATGTCGCCGGATACGGTCTGGCTTCGCAGCGCGTCGAACTCGGCCTTGAGCCGATCGACGTCAGCGTTGTTTGGCGAAGTCCGCAGGTAGACACCGCCGCCGATCTGGGCGATGGTCTTGAGGTTTTCCTCGTCCAACTTGGAATGGTGCACCTCGTTGTTCCAACCGCGCCGGGCCTGATCCGGCGCCTGAAAGGTGACCGGGGCCCCTTCCGGACTGCCGATGCCCAGGACGTGGATCCGGGTGTGCGGCGCGACGGCCTCGGCCGCGGCAATCTGATCGCCGGTGACGGCCTCACCGTCGGAGATGAGGAGGATCGTCCGCGACTCGCGGTTGTCCTGTCCGGTGTCTTCGATGTCTTCCTTAAAGGTTTCGAGGGCTTCGTGGAAGGCGGCGGCGATGTCGGTACCTTCGTCCTCAAGCACGTTGGTATCGGTGACCTCGAGGATACTTCGGAAATAGGCGTGGTCCTCGGTCAGGGGGCACTGTAATACCGCGCCACCGGAGAAGGCGATGAGGCCGAAGCGGTCTGCGGGGCAGCGGTCCAGCAGCGCATCGACTTTCTGGCGCGCGCGGGAGATACGGGTCGGCAGGGGGTCGGTCGCGTTCATGCTCTCGGAGGTATCCATCAGGATCAGGATATCGCGCCCGCTACGCGCGACGCCCCCCCAGGCCTTGCCCCAGCGCGGCTGTGCAAGGGCGATCAGCAAGAAGACCAGTCCAATCACGGCGAACCAATAGAGGGGCCGGCGGTGGCGGGCGTCGTAGCCGGCGAGCAGGCGCGGGGCCAGGGCCGCGGTGACGAAGCGGTGCACGCGGATCTCCCGGCGGCGCTCTAGCCGTTTGAGCAGGAGCATGAAGATCAGGACCACGCCCACGCCTGCACCGATCCAGATCGGCGCCTGCACCATCGGGAATGCGAAGTGGATGTCCGTCATGGAATCACCTCAAACCATTGGCGTCGGCTGACAACGGAAGAAATCAACAACAGCAGCCCCAGGAGGGCGTAGGGCATGAAGGCTTCCTTGTACTCGTAGTAGTCGCCGAGATCGATCTCAGTCGCTTCAAGCGCATTGATCTCGGCGTAGGCCTCCTGCAAGGCATCGGTATCAGCGGCGCGGTAGTACTTGCCGCCGGTGATGTTCGCGATGTTTGTGAGCATGCCTTCGTCGATCGGCTGGGATTGCACCATGAAGCCGCGACGGGTTCGCCCGGTGGATCCGGCGCCGATGGTGTAGACCCGCATACCGTATTCCTTGGCGACGTGCGCCGCGGTGATCGGATCCAGTTCGCCGCGGTTGTTGATGCCGTCGGTAAGCAGAACGATCACCTTGGACTTCGCCTCGCTCTGACTCAGTCGGCGCACCGCCAGACCGATCGCGGATCCAATGGCGGTACCGTCCTTGTAGCTGCTCTCGGTCTCGATCTCCGCGCGATCCAGTTCGCGCTCGAGCACACCGTAGTCGAGGGTCAGCGGACTCTGGGTCCAGGCGATGCCCGCGTAGAGCACGAGACCAAGGCGGTCGAGGCCGAAGCGCTCGTCGGCCTTCTCCTTGCGGCTGTCGATGAAATCACGAACCGCGGCCTTGGTCACGTAGAGCCGGTCGACATAGCGCCCGCCGAGTACGAAGTCCTTCTGCGTCATGCTGCCGGAGACATCGACACAGAGCATGATGTCGATCACGTTTGCGCGGTCCTTGCGGATCTGGTAGCCGTTGAGCGGTCCGGCCAGTGCGAATACGAGCAGCGCCAAGCCGAAGGCCCGTAGCACGGCGGGGATGTGCCGGCGCCAGGCGCGCGCAGAACCGGGCATCCGCGCGAGGGTCTCGCCGGTGGAGATGCCAATGGCGCCCGGGGCGCGGGCGCTGATTTCGATGGCGAGAAGTATGCCGACGCCGATCAGGCCCAGCAGTGCGGCGGGGAAGGCGAGCGAATCGAAGCGGAAGAGATTCAGCAGGTTCATGCCGCCTCCGCCGGTGCCGTGGTGTTTGCGCGCGGGATGGTCTCGCCGACGAAACGATCCACGGTCTCGAAACTCTGCGCCATCTCTTCGAGCGAGGGCTCGTAGCGCGCAAACTTGACGCGGTCACAGTGGCGCAGGAAGGCGGCGAGGGCCTCCTGTTGGGCTTCGCTAAGCGCGCCGCTCGCGCCCGCTGCCTCGAGAAACTCAGGCGTGGTCTGCTCGGGCGCGTGCAACTGAAAACGATCTTCGATGTAGTAGCGGAGGATCGCGGAGAGGTCGACGTAGAAGGCGCCGTACTTTCCGTGCTCGGGCAATTCGCGGCGCTTGAGCTCCTTCAGGCGCAAGCGTGCGACTTCCCATGGCGGCCGGATGCGTTTGGGGGCTTCCACCGGCTTGCGGCGCAGGTACCAGACCAGCGCTGCCAAGACGGCGAGGGCGGCCAGTAACCCGCCGGCAATCCATGCATAGGGCACGGGCTTGGGCGCGAGGGTTTCCGGCGCGGCGATCTCTTCGAAGATTGCCGCGGCGTCTTCCTCGGCGGCGGTCAACTCGCGTACCTTGAGGGCGACGGGGGGCAAGGTGACGGCGCCCCCCTCCCACGCCATGCTGATGGCGGGGATGGTATAGGTCCGCACTTCGATGGGATCGAAGGTCCAGGCGTAGGTCGCGCGTTCACCGCCTTCCGGCAAGGGTTCATACGCCGGGCCGACGGCTTTCAGGTCGAGGCCGTCGAAGATGTCCTTCAATTCTGGCGCGGGCACATCGACGCCGTCCGGCGCCTCAACGACGACGCGATAGGTGGCGGTGCGGTGATAGGGAATCTCGGCGGGATCGAGTTCCGCATGGATACGCACGCTGTCCTGCGCCTGGGCGATGCCACAGGCGAGCAGGGTGAGGACTCCGATGAGGAGATGGAGGTGCTTCTTGTCCCCCTTTGAAGGGGGATCAAGGGGGATGTAGCCCCCTGTGTACGTGGCGTTTCGACGCCATACCCGGCGCGTCCCTCTCCCCGCCCGTTGGACACCCCCTTCAAAGGGGGACAAAAGCGGCATTCCTGCGTGGGGGCGCGTGTGTGCGGAGGGCAATGCTATGTACGACATCCACCGCATGACTAGGCCGACCGTTTCTCGCGCATGCGGAAGAACTTGTAGAGTGCGTCGATGTATTCGCCTTCCGTACTGAAGGCGATGGTATCAATCTTGTTCCGCCGGAAGAGTTCGGTGCGTTCTCCGATGCGGTGCTCGGCGGCCGCGCGGTAGGCTTTCCGGGTTGCTTCGTCGCTCGTGTCGATCATCGACTCCCGTCCGGTCTCGGCATCCCGCACCGCAACGAGCCCCACATCCGGCAGCACGGCCTCACGCGGATCGTCCACCGTCGCGGCGATAAGATCATGCTTGCGCGCGGAGATACGCAGGGCCATTTCGTAGTGGCCATCCATGAAATCCGAAATCAGGAAAACCACGGCGCGGCGCTTGATGACCCGGTTCATGTAGTGCAGCGCGGCGGCGATATCGGTCTTGGTACGCTTGGGCTGGAAGTAGAGCACGTCGCGAATCACGCGCAGCACGTGCTTGCGACCCTTGCCGGGCGGCACGAAAAGTTCGACTTCGTCGGTGAAGATCAGCAGACCGACCTTGTCATTATTCTTGATGGCAGAGAAGGCCATGACGGCGCAGACCTCGGCCGCGAGTTCATTCTTGAAGCGTTCGACACTGCCGAAGCGGCCGGAACCGCTGGCGTCTACCAGAAACATCACGGTGAGCTCGCGCTCTTCTTCGAGGACCTTCACCTGGGGATGGCCGCTGCGCGCGGTGACGTTCCAGTCGATGGCGCGCACGTCATCGCCGGGCACGTATTCGCGCACTTCCTTGAACTCCATGCCCTGCCCCTTGAACACGCTCTTGTACTGGCCGGCGAGGATTTCGTCGACCATGCGGTTCGTCCGGATCTGGATCCGTCGAATCTGGGCCATGAGTTCCGCGGGAATCACGAGGGCGTCTCCGAATCAGTTTCCTGGGTTGAGCGGTGCAAGCACGTTGCCGTACTCGATACCGCGAATGCCGCGGGCCAGTTCAGAAGCATGAAAGTTGATGAGCAGGCCGGCATGCAACTCACCGAGGCGCAGGCTCTGAAGCAGGCCGGTCTCGTCTTCCATCTCGATGTCCGGCGCGGCGAGCACGAGCACGGCGACCTTGTCGTCAACCACCAGATCGAGACGGTGCCCGAAACTCAGGCGGAAGCCCTTGTAGCGCTCGGCAATCCAAACGCTGCGGCGCACCTCGAGACCGGAGTCGCACAGCACGGTGGCGAGCCGGTCGACATAGTCGTCGCGCTCGGCGTCGGTACCCATCGCCGCATACACGGTTTCGGCTGCGGCGATAATCTTGTGTACACACGCGCCAAGGGTGCTGTCGAGTGTATCTCTGAACATGCGCTGCTCCTTTCGAAGCGTCGGCTAGGGGACGGGGACCGTCTCCAGAATCTTACGGATAATATCTTCGCTGGTCGTGTTTTCGGCCTCCGCCTCGTAGGATTCCTTGACGCGGTGGCGAAGCACGTCCATGGCGACCTGCTTGACGTCGTTCGGGAAGACGTTGCCTTCGCCCTGCAGGAAGGCGAGCGCGCGCGCGGCCTGCTGCAGATAGAGCGTGGCGCGGGGCGAGGCACCGTATTCGATGAGGTGCTGCATCTTGAGGTTCGTCGTCGCCATGGGGTGGCCGCTGGCGGAAAGAGCCAGGAGGCGCTGCGAAGTGGCGACAGCTATCATGCCGAGATTCAACAAGGAGTCGAACACATGGGAACTTGGGGTTCAAGTCATCTGGCCAACGAT
>JAUIKJ010000218.1 GCA_030430835.1 Candidatus Hydrogenedentota bacterium | reverse complement strand
CAGTGGCGTTGGTGCGGCCATTGCGAGTATCGATGGAACCTTAGATATACGTCGCACCGCATTTTCAGAAAATCGCGTTGATCTTGGAGGCGGCGCACTCTACATTGCCGGCGGAACAGCCTTCATAGATTCTGCCTCATTTTTCAGGTGTGATGCGCTGTATGGCGGTGCGATCTTTGTTAAGGATGGAAGCGCGATAATCGTGAATTCCACCTTCGAAGAAAATGAAGCGTCGAATGCGGGTGCCGCTGTATTTGTGGAAGACGGCGATGTATTGATTCTCAACTCAACAATTGCCCGTGGAGCCGTGGATGGTGTGGCTGAGACTGAGGGAGAGGTGGAAGGGGCAGTTGATGGAGAGGAAGACACACCGAAGGGTGGTGCCGGAATCTTCGCGTCAACTGGTGGAACCGTTCGTGTTGGTAATACGCTGTTCGCAGAGAATGCTGACGTGTTCGACGCGCCCGATGTGGCGGGTATGGTGAGTAGTCTAGGGCACAATTTCGTAAGTGTGGCCGACGGTTCGGCGGGATTCGGTGTGCAAGGTGATTTGTTGGGCACCGCAGAGAATCCGCTCGATCCAGATTTTGGACTTGCCCAGGGCGGCGTGATTCGGCTTAACCCGGCGAGTCCTGCCCGCGACGCTGGCGACTCCTCGCTCTTGGGCGATCCAACGCTTCTGCCGGAAACACCCCTTAGGGATGGCCGGGGTGATCTAAACTTTCCGCGATTTCAAGGGTCAGCCGTGGATATCGGTGCCTTTGAGCGAAAGGCCTCGTCGGCAATTCACACCGCCGATCAAAGCGGCGACGGTGAAGTCGGGCTGAGTGAACTGCTCCGCCTCATCCAGTTCTTCAACTCCGGCGGCTTCTCCTGCGCCGATACGGCGGAAAGCACGGAGGATGGATATATCACCACCCCACCGGGCAGCCAGACCTGCCCTCCGCACAAGAGCGATTACGCACCCTTGGACTGGACCATCAACCTCAGCGAACTGCTCCGTCTCATCCAGTTCTACAATTCCGATGGCTACACCTTCTGCCCGAACGACGAAACCGAGGACGGCTACTGCCCGGCGGAATAGGGACACGAAGCGCAGCTTCGTGAAACAATTGCGTTCCACAATACAATTGTGGAACGAGGGTAACAGGAGCCTCTTCGGTCGATTGCGTGGGCGGGTCGGGAGACCGGCCCACAACGGAATCGTTGCGGGCGCACACTGTCATTTCGACCGTCAGGGAGAAATCTTGGGTGTTGACGGTCAAGATTTCTCCCTCGCTGACTCGCTCGAAATGACAGGGGCACCGGGAAAAATGGGGACAGTCACCTGTTTTCGCCACCCGTGCAGCATCACGTGTACGGTCGTCCACGAAAATAGGTGACTGTCCCCATTTTTCTGCAAGGTCTACGCGCGGGTTCTGGTCCGCGAACCCCGATGCTGAATGGGGAACGCCTGCGTCGCGCGTCGTCATACAATGGAAGGCACCGCACCCTTTCCGCTAGGATGCGCGGCATGAAATCCTTACATGCAGTCTTGTGCGGCCTGCTTTGGGCCGCGGTGTTTTTCATGGGCGCGGCGAATGGGGCGGAAGTCTCCGGGCGGGTGGCGGATGCCGCGGGCAAGGCACTGTCCGGCGCACGGGTCTTCGCGGAGCCGGGCCTGGGCGGCGCGGTGTTGGACACCGTGGCGGATGCCAATGGCCGTTTCGTTTTCCCCACGCTGCCTGCGGGGCAGACAGGGGTCTTCGCGCTGGCACCGGGCTATGGCCTGGGCGGGGTACACCTCGCGCTGGGCGTGGACGACGAGCCGCAGCCGGTCACGATCACGCTGCACACCGCGACGTCGCTCAGCGGCAAGGTGATCGACTCGAAGGGTGACCCGGTGGCCGGGGCGCGCATCACGCGTATCGGCTTGACGGACGCCGACAAGGTCGGCATTCCCCTCTCGAAGCTCGCGGAGTTCGGCATCGCCATGCCGCAGTCCACGAGCGACGGCAGCTTCACGGTGCCAAACCTGCCCAGCGGCGGCACGATTGCGCTTAAGGTGGGGCATCCCTCCTACGCACAGGAAGGCGTGGCCGGATTGCGCGCGGGCGATGCGAAGGTACGCGTCACGCTCTACCCCGGCGTCCTGGTGCAGGGCGAGGTAGTCTCGCGTGAACGCGGCGTCGCCGTGGCGAACGCGGGCATTGTTATCCGCAATGCGCAACCGCCCCACGACACGGCGGTGACCGATACCGGCGCGACGGGCAGCTTCACCATCCGCCTAAAGCCGGGCCTCTACCTCTATCAGGCCTCGGGCACCGGCAGCCGGAGCCCCGGCTGGGAACGCCTCACTGTCACCGGTGAAACCGCGCAGCAGCGGGTGCGGCTCAGCGTGGCGGGCACGGGCTGGATTCGCGGCGAGGTGCGCGATGCCGTCACCGGCAATCCGATCGCCGGGGCGCGTATCGTCCTCGCGGCGAACGGCCAACCGGCGGACGTGGTGCGCACGAGTTCTTCCGGGGTCTTCCGCTTCGCCGCGGCCGAGGGCCAGAACACGGTCTACCTCGAAGCGGCCCAGGGCTTCCTCCCCCCGCCGAACGGCGCGGTGACGGTGAACGTCATGGAAGGCCAAGAACTCGAACTACCCGGCATGTGGCTCGCGCCGATTCCAAGCTTCAAGGTGCTGGTGGTTGATGGCGAGGGCAACCCCGCGCCCGGTGCGATACTCACCCTGCTCCAGCCCGCACAATTCGGCTGGCGCTCCGCCGGACCCAATGGCTGGGCGGAGTTGCATGTGGGTACACTCCCGTCGGATGGCAAGCTGATCGGCCGCGCGGAAGATCCGCGCCGCCCCCTGGGCGCCCTGTTCCAGCTCACGGCGTCGGACGCCGCGGGCGCGCAGGTACAACTCTTCGAGCTCGGCCGCGTGAGCGGCACGGTGACCAATACACGCGGCAAGGAGATCGCCGGCGCGCAGGTCGGCGGCGTGTTCCCCGGCGTGGAGAATGCGGACAACGCGATGCTGCTCTGGCGTGGCGTGTCCGGGCCGGAAGGCGTGTTCGCCTGGGACGCAATCGTTCCCGGCGTGCCGCAGCGCTGCCTCGCCACGGCGGGCACGGACGCCACGGGCCAATCAATCAACCTCAACCTCGCCCCCGGCGAGACCAAGGACGTCGGGCGCATCGTCATCGAAGACGCCGAGCGCGGCGTGAGCCAACTGGGCGCGCGCTTTGACTGGGAGGCCTATCCCCCGCGCTGCGGTACCGTGCCGGACAAGGTGGCGCGCGCCGGCAGGCGCGCGCTGGTCATGTTCGTGACGGCGGACCGCGCGGCCATCGCCCTCGAGGTCGTCGACAAGATCCGCCGCGAGACTCCCGCGAGCAACTGGCTCCTGGCCGTCGTGGTGGATGGACTCTACAACTGCGACAGCACGGACACCCTCGTGCTCAGCGGCACCGCCCCCGGCGAAGCCACGACTTACCTGCTGGATACGGAAGGCAAGGTGGCCCTGGAAACCTTCGGCCTGCCGCCGCTGCGCGCCCTGCAATCGCCGTGATGCGTCAACTGCAATACGCGCTGCTTCTCTTGGCCGGTGCCACGTGCATCGCGCCCGTGTCCGCCGCGGACCTATCCGGTACCGTGCGCGATGCCGAAGGGCAATCCATCGCGGACGCCCGGGTCTGGCTGTGGCAGTCAGAATCGGTCGCGACGGGCACCACCGGCGCGGACGGTGCATTCACCTTCGACCAACTCGCCGTCGGCATCTTCACCGTGGTGGTGTTGCACGACGACTTCGCCCTCGACGGCTTCACCGGCTTTGCCGCGGGCGATGCCACGCTCGAGATCCTGTTGCGTCCCGCGGCCACGCAGACGATCCATGTCGTGGACGATGGCTTCCAGAATCTTGCCGGGGCGCGTATCCACCGCCTCTCCGTCGAGGGCCGGGTCGATGTCCCGGTCAATGACCTGGTGCCCCACGGCTTCCCCGAACTGCGCAGCGGCGACGACGGCGTCATCGCCATAGCACACCTCCCGGAGAATGGTTTCATCCGGCTCGTCGTGCGGCACTTCCGCTATGCGGATACCTATGTCCCCTTCATGCCTGTGCGCGGCACCACGGACGACGTCCAGTTGATCCCCGGCATCCGCATCGCGGGTCGCGTGACCAGGCCGCCCGGCGCCATCGCCGACGCGCAAGTCATCGTTTACCGCCTCACGCCGCAGGGCCAGCAGGAAGTCGCGACCACGCGCAGCGATGCGGACGGCCTCTACAGCGCGCGCGTCGCACCCGGGCCCTATCTTATTGCCGTGCGCCACGCGGAATTCGCGCCCGCACCGCCCCGAAAGATTGAGGTCGCGGAAGGCGATGAACCGCCCGCATTCGATTTCACCCTCGCCCCGCCGCGCAGCATTACGGGCAGCGTCCTCGGCCCGAAGAACGTGCCTATCCCCGCCGCGCGCATCCAGTGGCTCAAGGACGAAGTGATCTACGACGAGACCTTCACGAACGCGCAGGGCGAATACCGGCTCTCCGTCGCCGATCCGAAAGGCCTGTTGCGCATCCTCCCCCCCACGGGCTACATGACCGAGGGCCTCGGCTACATCCCCGTGGACATGGGCGACAAGGACACGGTGCCAATCTCCGCCACGTACCTTGTACCCCTGCCGGTCATCGAAGGCACGGTGGCCGATCAAGACGGCACGCCCGTGCCGCGCGCGCTGGTTTCCACCACCAACCTGGAATCGCCGCTCTGGTTCGTGTGCGATGAGGAAGGGCGCTTCCACGCGCAGCTCTGGGAGATGCCCGAAGTGCAGACCATCACCTTTCAGGCCGAGCACCCGCTGCGATTCCAGCGGGCCGAATTCGAAATCAAGACGCAAAAGGCGAAGGCGGTCGAAGTAAACCTGAAGACCTATACACCCGATGCCACCTCACCCAAACAGGAAGGGCCGGGCAACGATCTCTCCAAACTGTTGGGCGAAGCGGCCCCCGCCTTCGATTGCCGCGAGTGGTTTAACTTCAGCGCGGAGGAAGCCGGTGATACGGCGCTCTTGAAGGACAAGGTAACCGTACTCATCTTCTGGGGCGGTTTCGCCCAGAACACCCCCGGCCCCAACCGCATCGAACAGGTGCGCGCGCTCCAGGCCGTGCTGGAAGGTGTGGACAACGTCCAGATTCTCTCCATCCACGACGCCAGCAGCGAGGCCGCGGAAGTCGAACAATACATCGAAGACTTCGGAGTCACCTTCCCCGTCGGACTGGATGCCAATCCCTTCGTCACCTTCGACCGCTACAACATCAACTTTATCCCGGACATCATCCTCATCGATAAGGACGGCAAGGTCGCACACACCGAAGTCGAAGACCGGCTGCTGGAATTGATCAAGGTGCTGCGGCGCTAAGTCGCGCACGAACCTCAATTCAACGGCGCCCGTCGCCCCATCGCCTCGACGGCGTCTGTCACCCCAC
>JAUIKJ010000217.1 GCA_030430835.1 Candidatus Hydrogenedentota bacterium | reverse complement strand
TCGCGGCATTGCGCGGACGTGAGGACCCGTCGCTTGCGATCCTGTCGGTTCAATCCACCGACCCGGAGGTCTTCCGCTCGGCCAAGGCCGAGATCAACGATGTATACGCGCCGCTCATCGCGTCGATTGCCGCCGTGGTCATCGGGGGTACCAGCCTGAGCGGGGGCCGGGGCTCCGTGCTGCGTTCGGCGATGGGCGTCATCATCATCGCCGTGCTCGGCAGCGGTCTTGCGCAGGCCGGCGCGCAGGAGCCGCTGAAGCGGCTGATCACCGGCGGGGTGATCGTGGGCGCCGTGGTTCTCGATCAGATGCGTCGTCCGGCGTCGGCCTAGTCCTCGCCGCGACCGGCGGTGGTGGCGCTGGCGGGCACCTCGAGGGCAAACCAGACGAGGAATCCAAAGAGCGCGTAGATCAGGATGTTCTCCCAGAGGGGGAAGGAGTAGATCGTCCCCATCGCCTCGGACCAGGAACTGCCGAAGTCCTCGCCCTTCGCGGCGGCCGCCGCCTTCATCGTTTCGTAGACAAAGGCCCAGCGAATCTGGATGCCGATACCGATGGCGGAAATTACGCCCCATACCAGATAGGGCAGCGCCAGACGCCGGTACGCGGCAGGATAGTGATCTGCGAAATGCCGCGCGCCGAAGCGGTCGCGCAGGATCATGCCACCGTGCCACAGAATGCCCAGCAGAAAACCCACGCCCACGAAGACGGCCACCTTCTCATGGATCTCCGTCCAGCGAATCGACCCAATGACCTCGGCCCGGGCGTCCGGAAAGAGCCCGACAAGCACGACATTGACCGCGCCAACGGCAAGAAAGAAGGCCCCAATGTTCGCGCCGATGCGCGAGATAGGGAGGAAGCGGCGGCGATGATAGAACACCAGCGGAAAGGTCGCGCAGCCCCAGAAGACCATCGCAATGGTGAATATCCACCACCAGTCCGGAGAGTGTTTCGTCTCGAAACTGCCCAGAAAGCTGAAGGTATGCGTTCGAATGGAATACTTGTTCTCCGCCGGATACATTAGCCACGCCAGAAAGATCAGGCTCCAGAAGACCGCCGCCTTGATGATGACATAGCGGCGGAGTTCCGTCTGGTTCAAGTGGCCGCCGAGGATGCGCGTGATGGAATTCATGGGCAGTGCGTGCTTTCGTAACTTGCGGATGGAGGCCGCTATCCGGCGGCGGCTTCGTCCGATGCGTTTTGTATACAGGCCACCGCGATGCGGATGGCCGTATAGTCTACCTCGCCATTGAGCTGCGAGTGAATCGGCTTGAGTTTCTCCATACCCACGGTCTGCACCGCTTCGTAGACACGCGCGACCGTTGCCGCGTCGACCCAGGGATCGCCATCGGTGCGCCCCTCGGCTTCGATGAACTCCGCGAGGTATCCGGAAACCGTGGTCTCCGCGCGCGCGGTCTGTTCGCATACGTCCGCGATGCTACATCCGGAACGGAAGAGGTCGAAGGCGAAATCCTTGGCCGTGGGTTTGGTGCGCGCGCTTGCGGGCGCCGCCATCTCGAAGCCCGCATCCAGCCCGACATCCATCGCCATGCCACGCTCCGAACAATAGTCCATGATGGCCGCAAGAAAAGTCTCGCCGTAGTCCTTCGCTTTCTGACGGCCAACGCCGTGAACGGCAAGCAGTGCGGCCGCTGAGGACGGACGCTTGCGGGCAAGATCGCGCAGGCTGCGGTCGCCGAACACGATGTACGGCGGCTTGCCCTGTGCCTGTGCCGTTTCGCGTCGCAAGGTGCGAAGCGCTTCAAAGAGCTCGCGGTCCACGCCTTCCCAGTCGGCGCCCGCAGCCGCGGCGGCACGCTTGCCCCCGCGCTTGGATGGCGCGGATTCCGTGAGCACCACCGGCACATCCGGCTCGCCGCGCAAGACGCGGTCGCCATTTGCGGTCAGTTGGAGTACGCCGTACTCACCTGCCTTCTCGAGATAGCCCTGCGCGACGAGTTGTTCGATCCACCCGCGCACGGCGCGTTGCGTGTGGCTGCCGAGCTTTCCGAATTCGGGGAGATCGTCGTGACCGTTCTGGTGGACGCGCGCGTCTGCCTTGCCCGCGAGAATCCCGGCGACATACTGCGCGCCAAAGCGTTGTTCGACCCCTTGCACTGCCCGGCAGATGAACTGCGCGATCTCTTCCGCCCCGGCCATCGTCTCGATCTCGCCGTTGCACACGTCGCAGGCGCCGCACTTCGCCTTCGTCCATGGTTGGCCGAAGTATTGCACCAGCGTTGCGTGGCGGCAGGCGACACTGCCGCAGTAGTCGAACATGTCGCGCAGCTTCTGCGCCGCGATCGCCGATCCCTCGCCTTCGTCGTTCTGCAGGATGCGCGACCACAGGCCGAAGTCGCCCCCGCTATAGAGGAGCACGCAGTCCGCTTCGAGTCCATCGCGACCGGCGCGGCCGCTCTCCTGCTGGTAGTGTTCGAGCGACTTCGGCATCGCCGCATGCACGACGTAGCGCACGTTCGACTTGTCGATGCCCATGCCGAAGGCCACCGTCGCCACGATGATGTCCACCTCTTCGCGGAGAAAGGCTTCCTGGTTTGTCTTGCGATCGTGGTCGCCCATGCCCGCGTGGTAGGCGATGGCGCGGTAGCCGCGCTGGTTCAGCGCGGCAGCGATCTCCTCGACGTCCTTGCGGCTGATGGCGTAGACCACACCCGACTCGCCGGGGTGCGTGTCTATCACGGCGGTCAACTGCCCCATGCGGTCGCTGCGCTGGCGCACCTTGTAGTTGAGATTGGGCCGGTCGAAATCGCCCACATGCACATCCGGCGCATCCAGGTTCAGTTGCTGGATAATGTCGTTGCGCACCTGCGGGGTGGCGGTGGCGGTGTAGGCATGCACGGCGATACCGGGGAACTGCTCCTTGAGCACGCTGATGCCGCGGTATTCGGGACGGAAGTCGTGGCCCCACATGCTGATGCAGTGGGCCTCGTCGATCGCGATGAAGGACACGCCGAAGCGCTGGAGGTAGGCGATGAAGCGCGGCTGCACAAGACGCTCGGGCGTGACGTAGAGCAGCTTGAGCGCGCCCGCGCGGATAGCGGCATCCACCGCGTAGCGTTCGCTGTTGCTGAGGCTGCTATTGATGCACGCCGCGGCGACGCCGTTCGCCTGGAGCGCATCGACCTGATCCTTCATCAGCGCAATCAGCGGCGACACGACCACCGCCATGCCTTCCATCGCCACGGCGGGCGCCTGAAAACACAGCGACTTGCCGCCGCCCGTGGGCAATACCGTGAGCGAATCCCGCCCTTCGATTACGCTGGCCATGGCCTCGCCCTGCAGTGGACGCAGGCTGTCGTAGCCCCAGTATTGCTTGAGTACGTCAAGTATGCGTTGCATGTCAGTGAATACTTCTCTTGGTCTCTGCGGAAGCGTGCGACGCGTCGCCGCGAAGGGCATGCGTGTCCGGTCCCCCATTGAAGGGGGATCAAGGGGGATGTTGGATTTCGGCTATGACTCCGTGCCGCAGCCGATGCGGGCGCGTCACATCCCCCGCGCTTCGGGCACCCCCTTCAAAGGGGGACCGGGGGTGTCGTCCATTCTCGGAGTGAAACGTGGCCGCCTGCCGACTTACTCAACGTCGGGCACAAGCTCCAGCGGGAGCCGGCGTATGCGCGTGCGGTTGAGGCCGCCGATCTCTTTGTTGCCTGCACAATACCCGAGGAGGACATGCCCGTCAACGAAGTGCATGGCGGTGTAGCAATACCAGCCATCGGCTTCCTCTTCGAGCGTGGTTGTCTGCCAGGACTTTCCGTCGTCCGTTGAGCGGCCGAGCGTGAGTGGGGTGCGCTTGCCCTTGAGATCGGGCGCGATCTCCGTGTGATCGTTCCAGACCATCAGCAGATCCGTCGTACCGGGGACGCGCTCGATCGTCGCCGGGGAGACGGGCGAGTGGATGGTGCTCGCTTCTGCGGGCGACCAGCTTTCGCCGTGGTCTTCGGAGAAGGACTGGAACTGCACGCCCTGATCCGTGCGCGCGAAGAGCCAGAGGCGGCCATCCGCGAGCGGGACGATGCCCGGCTCCTGCAGTCCGCTTCGGCTCTGTTCCGGCGCTTCCAGGCGGCTTGGGCCGCGCTGCCAGCGTCGGCCTTCGTCGTCGGAATAGAAGACCATCGCCACGCCACGGTGCCAGCCCTTTGCGTCGCCTTCCCAATCGTGTTGGGAGGCCGGCACAAGCAGACGGCCGCTTTCCAGTTGCAGCACCCGGTCGTTGTTCACGACGTAATAGGCAACGGGATCGGTGCAGACCGTCGCCTCGCTCCAGGTTTTGCCCTCGTCGGCGGATCGGCGCATGTGCAAACGGCAATCGTTGGTGCTGTTCTTGCGCAGGTAGAAGAGCGCGATATCGCCCGATTGCAGTCGCAGCAGCGAAACGGACATCACGTTCATTCCGCCCTCGTTGTCCACGACGAGCTGGTCGTCACCGGACCACGTAGCGCCGCCGTCCTCCGAGATCCGCGACATCAATTTTGCCGCATCGTGATCGCCGCCACCGCCCACGAAGTGGGTGTAGACGAAGAGGATGCGCCCATCCTTGAGGGTGACGAAATCACCCTCGGAATTGCGCGGGTTCTCCGCGGAAGGCGCAATATCAAGGACGACCTCGCCGGGCGAGAGTACGGCGAGCAGACAGAATAAAAAGGTGGTCATCAGCTGAGAATCTCCCGGACCACGTGCGCTTCCTCGACGCCCGTCAGGCGCGCGTCGAGGCCCTGAAAGCGGTGCGTGAAGCGGGTGTGGTCAAAGCCAAGTTGGTTGAGTACCGTTGCATGCAGGTCGCGGACATGCACCTTGTCCTGCACCACGTTGAAGCCAAGCTCGTCCGAAACGCCGTGGGTGATGCCCGGCTTGAAGCCGCCGCCGGCGAGCCACATCGTGAAAGCGTTCGGATGGTGATCGCGGCCGTCATTGCCGTCGCCCTGCACCATCGGCGTGCGGCCGAATTCGCCGCCCCAGATCACGATGGTGTCCTCCAGCAGACCACGCGATTTCAGGTCCTTCACCAGCGCGGCGCAGGCGCGGTCGGTGTCGCCACAATTCTGCTTCAGTCCACCGCGCAGGTTGCCGTGCTGATCCCAGGCCTCGTGGAAGAGCTCGACGAAGCGCACGCCCCGCTCCACAAGCCGCCGCGCGAGCAAACAGTTGTTTGCGAAGGAACGCGCGCCCGGCTCCGCGCCGTACAGGTCGAGGATGTGCTGCGGCTCCTGGCTGATGTCCATGAGGTCAGGCGCACTCATCTGCATGCGGAAGGCGAGTTCGAAGGAATTGATGCGCGTCGCGATTTCGGGGTCGCCCATCGTTTCGAGTTGGCGCCGGTTGAGTTCGCCCGCCGCGTCCAGCGTATCGCGCTGGCACTGCCGGTCGATCCCCGGCGGATCGGAGAGGTAGAGCACCGGGTCGCCGCTGCTGCGAAAGAGTACGCCCTCGTGCACCGTG
>JAUIKJ010000216.1 GCA_030430835.1 Candidatus Hydrogenedentota bacterium | reverse complement strand
CCCAGCCATCAAAGCTAACCCTCTGCTTAATCAACCAGTCATAGCGCAGGTAGGCTTCCTCAGCGTGCGGCATCGGGACAAATATCCAGCTAACGTCGTGTTCACGCACCAAGGCGAGACGCTCTGATTCTGTAGCGTCTTCCGAATAGAAGTGTTGTACGGCTTGCGCCAGTTCAAGCATGTTTCTGCCGCTGAACTCGAGACTTGGCTGCCCAAAAACCGTCCGCTTGCCAGGGAACAAATGCACCACTACATCGCCATGGAAGGGTGGCGCGTCCGCAGGACAAAGAACAACGCCATCCCCGAGTCCGTGAAGTGTTTGGACCGCGAGATGGGGAACTAGCTGATTCCGAGTCCAGTGAAAAGGTTCATCAGCAGGCCATCTGGTAAGCGGCTTGGGGCCTTGAAAGTCAAGCACACCGAAGACAATCGAAATGATACCCGAAGTGACAATCACATTCCTGTAGATTCTGGCACCGCGCGCGTTGTGCTGCTTCCACTTGCTCAGGCGCTCCGCAGCGAGCACCGCGAGCGGTACACCGAGCAAGACGAGACAGCGCTCCGGCATCAGTTGCATGAAGGCACCGTTGCCAAAGGCGGAGATGGAGACGGCGAGCAGACCGAGCGCCCAGAGGAGGGCGGCGGTGTTTTCGGTTGCGCCGGAGTCGTCGGTATTCGCTTCGGTTAAAGCTCGCGCGTCTCGCGGCGCTGCGCCGCGAGGCATGGGCAAGCCCATGCACTCCATGGGGCGGAGGTAGATTGCAGCGAAGATTCCCGGGATGACGCCGAGGAGTGCCCAATCGGAGACGGCGATGGCGGCGGCAGTATCGCCACCCGCGAAGAGGTTGCCCCAATAGAGCTGGTGGATCGTGTAACCGATGGCGAAGGCGATTAGGTAGCCCGAAGCGGCGAAGACGGCAACGCGCCCAAGGAGCGGCAGACGCCGGGCGTGGGCGATCACACTCCAAATAAGTAGCGGCCACAGCCAGAACAGCGCACTCACGACCGACCCGAACCACGCTGCGCGGCGCAAGAGTTGCGCGACGTTTTCCACGCCGGAGGGATTAAAAGAGAAAAGAAAGGAAACCAGCCCCACCCCAATCACAACGGGGACCGCGAGTACCGCACCCATGCGAAGACGCGGTCCGCGCGGGATACCGGCCTCCGCATAGAGCAGGCACGCCGCCGCGAAGAAGAACAATGGCCCCAGCCGCGCGTTCAACATGGTCACGACAAATAGAACGCAAGCACCCAACACCACCCGCCAGGACACGCCGTCTCCGTGGAGTGCATGAGCTTGCTCATGCCTCGTGGTGCCGCACCGCGAGACGCGCACGTCATCATTATTTCCTCCATCCACACCTACGGCGCGCCGATACCGCCCGAAGGCCTGTAACAACATCGTCAAAACCGTAAATCCCAGCGCAAGCGGCAGGGTATAGTACAAGCGCGGTATCACCAGCCACGGCGCGACGAATGGCCCTTCGATCAGTTCGTAGCGCGCGTAGCGATGAAACCAGGCCTCGAACCCGGCCTGTGTGTCCATACCCAGGGAGACTGCCGCAAGATAAATCCATCCGCCAACCCCGCCACCGAGTGCGAAGATTGCGAAGGCGAGCCCTGCATATCGCGGCCGCCAGTGACGGAGAAAACGCCAAACCGCAAACAGGTACAGGTATCCACAGACGGCGTTCGCGATCAATAGCGCGGCACTGTGGGAGACACCCCAGCGCGTCGCCAGCCAGCCCAGCCCGCCATAGAGCCAGTGGTGCGGCAGAGCGAAGCGCCGCCAGTCGTGTGGCTCCAGGTCACCGGTTACGTAGGGCGAGAAGAAATCGTTGTTGAAGATATCCATCGCCGTGAGAAAGAAAGGCGAATCGCCAATCTGGAAACCCGTGCGTTCTTCCGTGTCAGCCAACAGCGATGCTTCAACCAAGAATTGCTGCAGAACGCCGATGGAGACGAGAAATAGTGCGACAACTGACACTAGCAGATAGCTGCCAACCGTGCGCTTCATCCCGCATCCCGCCCCAGCGCGAGCAGCCGCGTTAGTTCTTCATCGCTGATCGTCCGCGCGGACTGGATGATTTTTCGTTCCGCCAGCACACTCGGAAGCGCGCCGAGGATGCGGCACCACGTTGTAATCGTCATCCAACTGGCGAAGAGCGCGCCGAACTCGGTGCGGAGCGCACGGAAGCATTGCCGCTTCTGGTGGAAGTGTTCGGCGATGAGTGCGCGCCCGTGGCGGCGCAGGAAGGGCGCGGGGTAGTTCTTGATGACCAGCAGCGCATGATTCTTAAAACATTGCTGCGACCGCCACCAGGTCTTCCCGGCGATGCTGGCGGATCCGATGTGGTAGGCGATGGCCGCCGGCGCGAGGGCGGCGGTGAAGCCCGCGAGCCGCGCGCGGAAACAGAGGTCGGCATCTTCGAAGTAGGCCCCAAAGGATTCGTCGAGCAGGCCGACGCGGTCGAAGACGTCGCGACGAAACATTCCCGCGCCGCCGGAGACCCCGAAGATTTCGTCGGGCATGGTGAAGCCCTCGCGCGGCGCGCGAAAGCCGCAGGCGACTGGACGACCGCCTTGCGCGATCAGGTCGCCCGCGCTGTAGATCGTGGCCGGGTCGTCGCGCCAGAGCACGAGTGGCGCGATCATGTCCGCGCCGGTGGTCTCCGCGCATTCCAGCATCCGCACGATACAGGCCGGGTCGAGGGTCATGTCGTTGTTCAGCAGAAAGATCCAGTCGCCCGTGGCCGCGCGCAGCCCCGCGTTCACCGCGCGCGCGAAGCCGCCGTTTTCCGGCAAAGCCACCAAATGCACCGCAGGAAATTCCGCCGCGACGATGTCCGCCGTGCCGTCGGTGGATCCATCGTCCACCACCACGATCTCATCCGGCACGCAGGTCTGTTCCGCGAGCGAGGCGAGGCAATCCCGCACCAGGTCTTGCCGGTTCCAGGTGGGGATGACGACGGAGACCGTGGGGCGGGGCGTGCTCACGGCTTGTCCGTATCCGCGTCCGCTGGTGTGCGCGGTTCCAACCAGATAATGGTGCGGTAGCTACGGCCAAAGCCGATGTGCAGCAGCAGGGGCGTGATCAGGCGCAGCAGCGCCTGGAAGTAATTGTTCAGGCGGCCGCCCCAGTTGCACATGAGCACCTTCCACACCCACACCCAGATCCACAGCGGGGCGTTGCCGGTGCGGGTGACCCAGTGGGTTTCGCGGGCGAGCTCGTGGAATCGACCCAGCATGCGGATGGTATTGGGCAGACCGAGTTGCGCGTGTTCCTCGAGCCAGCGAATCTTGCCGCCGCCGGTCGCGCGGCGGTAGGCCACGCGCACCGCGTGCTCTGCCTCGGGCGCGGTGTCGGCCGAGGGAAAGGCGATGGCCGCGACGCCTTCCGGCTTGAGCACGCGCACGATCTCCGCCGCCGCCGCGTCGCGCACGGGACGCCCGATGTGCTCGAAGGTGTCCATGCAGACACACACATCTGCCGTGTCCGCGCGAAAGGGCAGGGCCTCCAAGCTGGCGACCACGGGCGTGATGTCCTGCACCGCGCGGCAAAGGATGAGATGATCGAAAGCGACGTCCACCGCGATCACACGGCGGCCCGCGAAGCGCGCGAGGCCATTCTCGTTCGCGCCGATCTCGATGGCGACCGCAGGTTGCTGAAGTTCTTTCTTGAAGCGGCGAACGACGGGCAGATTGCGCAGCGCCCAGTCGGGATAGCCCCGGCCATCCTTCTCGGCCCAGGCGCGCAGTTTGGAGATACGCGCTTTCTTAGCCATTGCGGTACCGCCGCGTCATCAACCGGAAGCCGGGGATACGTCCCAGCTTCAATGTGTGCTCGAGGAAGTCGATGTCGAAGGCATCAAGGAAAGGCGACCCGCGCAGGCACAGGCCATAGGCCGGGAAGAATACGGCGGCGGACACCGCGACCACGGCGAGGTTGTTCAGGTGTCCCGGCAGGTCCACCGCCCACAGGGCGATACCGAGGCTCAGGAGACTCCCGGGCATGCAGGCCACCGCGGGCCAGAAGAAGGCGCGCTGCATCAATTCACCCGTACCCACGCCCAGCAACCCTTTCATGCGTCCGAAGAACCACACCGTCGAAATCATCATGCCCAATGCCGTTGCCACCGGAATGCCGTAGAATCCGAAGCCCCAATACAAAAGCACGGTGAGGCCCATGTTGGCAAGCATGGAGATGATCCCGGCCATCATCGTTTCTCCGGCGCGACCCTTGCCCAGCGCGAGGCTCACCCCCGGCCCCGGCAACAGGTTCACCAGGTAGCCCACGCAGAGTATGCGCATCACCCACGCCGCCGTGTCCAGACGCGGCGCACCGCTCATCCACGCGCGCATGATCGGCTCGGCCATCAGAATGAAGTAGAGCGCCAGCGGAATCGCCGCGGCGGCCATATATTTCGTCGAGAGGAGATAGAGCCGCTGGAGGCGTTCGTGTTCGCCGCGGGCATCGAGGTCCGATGCGGCGGGCGTCAAGGCACTGACCAAGAGCGCCGGCAATTGCCGCATCCGCCCCGCCATCTGCTCGCCCAGCGCATAGACGCCCACCAGGCCGATGCCGCCGGTGAGAACCGCCGCCACGACGACGCGGTCCGTCTGGAAGTTGATCAGGTTCGACAGCTTGGCCACTTGCGTGCGCCAGCCGAAGCCGAAGAGCGCATCGAAGGCGCTGCGGGTTATGAAACTGGGCGCTATCCGCAGACCGGGCAGGAGCCAGAATGCGAGTACGGCGCTGGCCAGGCCGAAGCCGGCGAGCACAATGCCATTGGTGTAAAGCAGGCCGCGGACGCCATGTCCGGTTTCGATGAAATAAACGGTCAGGACGATCTTCGCCAGGGTCGCGACGAGACTGAGCAGGTTGGTGAGGCCCATCCGTTGGAGCCCGGTGGGGACCGCGGCTAACGGCGCGGCGCAGTTGTTCAGCGCGAAGAGCAGCAACCCGCCCTTGAGCAGAAACTGGAAGTCGGCCAGGTGCTGACCGGCGTCCGGATTCCGCCGCAGGGCATAGGGCGCGATGACCGAATCCATGCAGGCGTCGATCAGTAGCCAGCCCAGCGGAACAACAACGATCCCCAGCGCGGCGTAGAAGAAGAATCCCGTGCTGATGACGGCGGATAGGTGCTTGCGCTCACCACGCGCGTGGTGCTCCGCGATGTATTTCGTGAAGCCGCTGGCCACGCCGAAATCGAGCAGGGCCGCATAGCTCGCGAAGACGGCGACCAGCGACCACAGGCCCCACGCCGCCGGACCCAGCCGCAGGTCCACGATGTACCAGGTGAGGACCAGCCCCAGCACGCCTTCAAAGATACGGCCGGCGGCGTTGAAGATCGTGTTTCGGGCGATGGTGCGTTGGACGGTCATGGGCTTCCCTGCGTACTGCCCACCATAGTGCCCGCGCGGCGACAGCGAATACTACCGGCGGCCGTGGTGTATGTCCAGGCAGACGGGAACCCACGCGGGGAGGATGACAGCGATGCGGAAAATCTTGGGAGTA
>JAUIKJ010000215.1 GCA_030430835.1 Candidatus Hydrogenedentota bacterium | reverse complement strand
GAGGAGCACCTGCCCGGCACAACGGCGCTCTTTGCCGCAGGCTGCGGCGGCGATCAGAATCCGCTGCCGCGCCGCACCCTGAGTCTTGCGGAGCTCTACGGCGAGATGCTCGGCGACGCGGTGCTCGATGTGCTCGCTGCCGAGGCGGTGGCCGTGCATGGCCCGGTGAGCGCGGCCTTCGAGGAGATTGCCCTGGCGTTGTCCCCCGCGCCGGATCGCAGTGCGCTGGAAGCCCAGCGCGCCGATGGGAACAAGTACATCCGCCGCCGTGCAGAGGCCCTGCTGAAGACGCTCGACACAGAGGGCGCGATTCCTGAGCAGTATCCCTACCCGGTACAGGTATGGCGCTTTGCCGACGACTTCCAGATCACCGCGCTCGGCGGCGAAGTCACGGTGGACTATGCGCTGCGCATCAAGAAGGAGTTTCCGCGCGACCGGCAATTCGTCATTGCCTATGCGAACGATGTCTGTTCCTACATCCCCTCGCTGCGTGTCCTTCGGGAAGGCGGCTATGAGGGCGATTCCTCCATGATCTACTACGGCTTCCATGGACCCTGGGCACCGTCCATCGAGGAAGACATCATGACGGCGGTGCACCGCCTTGCCGGCCGGCGGTCACTGATTAACCTGAAGGACGCGGAGCAGCTTGCCGCGCGTCGGCCGTTGATCATCGCGCACCGCGGCGGTGTGGTGACCGCGTCGAGCCCGGAGTGTTCGCCCGCCGCGGTTCTCGCCGCGTCGCTGGCAGGCTACGACCTCGTGGAGCTCGATGTTCGTGCGACGGCGGACGACCAACCGGTGGTCTTTCACGACCGCGATCTGCGCCCAGCGGTCGATGCGGCGAAGGGCGTGGCGGAGTACACGGCGCGTGAACTGCGCGGGTTGCGCTTCGGAAACGGCGAGGCGATCCTGACGCTGGAACAGGCGGTCGCCATCTGCAAGGAAGAGGGCCTCGGCGTGATGCTCGACATCAAAAGCGCGGGTGGCCCGCGCTTCTATCGGCGCATCCTCGGCGTGATCGAGCGGCACGAGATGCTCGACGCCACGCTCTGCATCAATGGCGCGGATGCCGTGCGCGAGCACTTGGGTGGGCACATTCTGCTGCGTGCGCCGGACGATGCGGCGGGCGACCTGGGTGGAAGTTTCTGGTTCGGCCTTGCCAGTGAACTGGATGCAACGAAGGCCGCGGACCTCCAGGCGCGGGGCGCACTCGTAATTCCGGCCATCAACACCTTTCGCTACGACGCCGCCACCCACCAGGAGGACGCGCGCGCGGATGCGCAGCGATTGCTGGATGCCGGGGTCGATGGATTCCAGATTGATTCGATTTATCAGGATGCCTTTGGACTCGAAGCCTCGGAGTAATTCCATGTCTCGAACGTTGCCGCTATTTGTTCTGCTTCTCCTCGCCAATGCCGCCCCGGGCGATGCCGTCTTCCGCGCGGGTGCGGCGATGAGCAATGTCACCCCAAAGCTGGGAACCTCGCTCGCGGGAAACATGCGCGACCAGATTGCGCGGAACATCCACGACGAACTGCATGTGCGCTGCCTCGTGCTGGACGACGGCGCGACACCACTCGGCTTTGCGATTGTCGACAGTTGCATGGTGCCGCGAGAGATCACGGATGCGGCGAAGGCCGCGGTCGAAGCAGAGATCGGCATCCCCGCGGCGCAGCTATGCGTCGCGGCGACGCACAGCCACACCGCCGCCTGCGCGACGCCGGTATTCCAGACCGATCCCGATCCCGCGTATCAGGCCTTCCTGACTGAGCGCATCGCGGATGGCCTCATCCGCGCGTATCGCAATCTGGAGCCCGCGCGGATTGGATGGGGATCCGCGCCGCTTCCGGATGAAGTTTTTAACCGCCGTTGGCACATGAAGCCCGGTAGCATTCCGCCGGATCCCTTTGGAGGCACGACGGATCAGGTGAAGATGAATCCCCCCCGCGGCAGCGAAGACCTGATCAAACCCGCGGGGCCGATCGATCCCGAAATCGCATTCCTTTCCGTACAGAATGTGGAGGGGCGCCCCATCGCCTTGCTCGCGAATTACAGCCTGCACTACGTCGGCGGCACGCGCGGCAGCGAAGTCTCCGCAGATTACTTTGCGATCTTCGCGGATCGTATCCAGCAGTACATTGGCGCGGACCGCCTCGATCCACCCTTCGTCGGCATCATGACCAACGGCACCAGCGGCGACATCAACAACATCGACTTTCGCGAAGCGGGGGCGCGCCAGGAGCCCTATGAACAGATGACGAAGGTGGCACACAAGGCGGCGGACGCGGTGAAGACGGCGCTGGGCGATGTCGTCTATCAGGACCATGTCGCACTGGCGAGTGCGCAGCGGGACATCGCGCTCGGCGTGCGCAAGCCGGCGGCGGCGGAACTCGAACGCGCAGAGGCGCTCGTCCTCGCCGCGGAGGGGCCGGAGATGAAGACCCTTGAGGAAATATACGCGCGCGAGTCTTTGCTGCTCGCGGCGTATCCGGAGGAGGTCCCGGTGCTACTTCAGGTTTTTCGCTTGGGCGATCTCGCCATTGCGCAGATTCCCTGCGAAGTCTTCGTGGAGATTGGTCTCGACTTCAAGGCGCACAGTCCCTTCGCCAAGACCTTCACGATCGAGCTCGCCAACGGCTATAACGGTTACCTGCCCACGACCGAGCAACACGCCCTCGGCGGCTACGAAACCTGGCGCGCGCGATCGAGTTACCTCGAGGTCAAGGCCGACCGGGACATTCGGAAGACGATCGTTGAGTTGCTCGAAGAACTCGCGCCGTAGTCAACCTTGGGTGCATCCCCACACACTTCACACGGGCGCCCAAGACTTCGGAAACCGAGCTCGCGTCTTGTCCCCCTTCGAAGGGGGTGCCCGTAGGGCGGGGGATGTAGACCCAACACACAATCCTTCGGCACGCAGCCATGACCCGGAAACCCACATCCCCCTTGATCCCCCTTCAAAGGGGGAGCGGGCGCGAGCTCGGTTTCCGAAGTCAATAGAGTCGGGGATAGCCGATGCCCTTTCCCAATGCCCCGCGGTGGTGCTAGCATGCCGCACTGAAATCATCCTTTCGCGGAAAGCCTAAAATGAACTCTCGTCTCCTCGCTCTTGTCCTTCTCGTCCTCTGCACCCCCGCCTTCGCCGCCACCCTCGACAGCATTTCCGTGCCCGAGGGCTTCGAGGTGAGCGTCGCCGCGGGTCCGGATCTTTCGTCCTACCCGATGTTTATGGAGTTCGACAGCCAGGGCCGGCTCTTCATCGCGGAGTCCACGGGCAAGGATCTCTCCGGCCAGGAGATGGCCGCCGCCCCGGAGTGCACCATCCTGCGCCTGGAGGACGTGGACGGCGACGGCGTCTACGACTCACGCACCATATTCGCCACGGAGCTCAGCCTGCCCATGGGCGTGCTCTGGCATCAGGGCGCGCTCTTCGTCGCCAGTCCGCCGGACTTCGTGCGCCTCGAAGATACGGACAACGACGGCGTCGCGGACAAGCGCGACGTCCTCCTCACCGGCTGGAACGTCTACAACACCGCCAGCCTCCACGGCCCCTTTCTCGGACCCGATGGCTGGCTCTACCTCACGCACGGCCGCCATGGCTACAAAATCACCACGAAGGAGGGCGAGCTTCTCGAGGGGCTCGCCTCGCGCATCTGGCGTTGTAAACCGGACGGCACGCAACTGGAGCGATTTGCGGGCGGTGGTTTCGACAACCCGGTCGAGATGATTTTCACGCCCGGCGGCGAGATGATCGGCACGATGACCTACTTCACCGATCCGAAGCACGGCCAGCGCGATGGGCTGATGCACTGGGTCTGGGGCGGCGTCTACCCAAAGCCACACGAGTCCACCGCGGAGTTCCTCCGCACGGGTGAGCTCATGCCGGTCATGTCGAAGTACGCGCGCATCGCCCCGGCGGGCCTGCTCCAGATCCGAAGCGAAGGCCTCGGCAAGGAGTACACCGGCGACCTCTTCAGCGCGCAATTCAATCCGCATCGCGTGACGCACCACCGGCTGCTGCGCGACGGCGCGACCTGGCGCACGGAAGATGAAGATTTCCTCACCTCCACCGACCCGGACTTCTATCCGACCGACGTGCTTGAAGACGCGGACGGCAGCCTACTCGTCAGTGATACCGGCGCGTGGTACGTCGATGCCTGCCCCATCAGCCGTGTCGCCAAGCCGGAAGTGCGCGGGAGCATTTACCGCGTGCGCCGTACGGACGCGGCCGCATCTGAAGATGCCTGGGGCAAGGCAATCGATTGGAACGCACTGGATGCGGCGGCGGTGGTGGCACTGATGGCGGATCCGCGCTTCCGCGTGCGGCAGCAGGCGCTGCAACAGGCGGTCGCGCGGGGCGATTCCGCCGCGCCCGCCTTGCGTGAACTGCTCGCGACAAGTAACTCCGTCGATGCCCGCGTTGGCGCCATCCGCGCGCTACAGCAGATAGACGGTGCGGGAAACCTCGACGCCCTAAGCTCCGCGCTCGAAGACACGGACGAAGCGGTTGGCGTCGCCGCGGCGCGCGCCCTCGGCGAAGTCGGCGATGCCCGGGCCATGTCTCCCTTGGCCGATGTGCTGAGCGAGCGCGAAGCGCCGGTTCGGCGCGAAGCGGCCACCGCGCTCGGCAAGATCGGCGATGCGAACGCAATGCAATATCTCCTCGACGCAGCCGCCGCACCGGCCGATCGCTTTGAGGAGCACGCGATCATCTATGCGCTGATTGAGCTCGGCACGACGGCACCCCTTTTCGCCGCGCTGAAAGATGCGCCCGCCTGGTCCACGCGCAAGGCCGCGCTTATTGCGCTGGATCAACTTGACGCGCCCGCACTAAACGCCACGGCCGCCCTGCCCTTCTTCGAGGCGAAAGATCCCGGGATGCACGAAGCTGCGCTTTGGGTCGCCGCGCACCATCCGGATTGGGCGACGGAGATCCTTGAGTTCGTGGATCACGGCATCCGCAGTCCACAGCGCGATTCGCTGCGGCCAATTCTCCTCGCCTACGCGAACACGGAGGCGGGCCAGTCATTCGTCGCCGAACGCATTACCAACCGTTCGCAACCGCTGCCGCTGCGCCGTTTCCTCGTTGGCGTCATCGAAGATGGCGCGCCGGACACCCTCCCCGCCGCCTGGACGAAAACCATCGATTGGTGCCTTTACGAAAACGATCTGCTTTTCGACACGATGGCCCTGATCCAGAAGCGCGGTTTCGATCAGTTCGACAAGCGCCTCGCGGAGATCGCGGACAAGACAATGAACCCGCCCCTACAACTTGAAGCGATTCTCACGCTCGCGGACCGCCTGCCCGCGCTGGAAGGAAAGCGCCGCGACCTTGTGTTGACGGTCATGCACATCGCCTCCAACGCGACCCTTCGGCGCAAGGCGGCATCCATCCTCGGCAAGGTGCCGCTCGACGCGGACACCCAACGCCTGCTCATTGAGCAATACCTCCCTGGCGGCGACGCGCTCGCGTTGGCCACTGTACTCGCGGCACTGGCTCAAAGCGATGACCCCGCACTGGGCGCGGCGCTGGTCGAGAC
>JAUIKJ010000214.1 GCA_030430835.1 Candidatus Hydrogenedentota bacterium | reverse complement strand
GCACCCCGCTTGTGCTGGTCCCCACTGTCAGCCCGAACCGCATTAGTTCGAAGGGCCGCATCACACCGGAACAGATCGCGGCCGCCCGGCATCTCATTGAAGGATGTCCGCCCGGACCGGTCATTGTGGCGGGCCACTATCCCTATCTCTACAAGACCTACGCCTACAACGAGGCGAGTGGCCGCCGCCTGCGCAACGCACCGGCGCTTCGCGCCATGCTGGGCGAAACCGGCCGTCAGATCCTCTATGCCGCGGGACACGTCCACCGCTTCAGCTTTGTGAAGGATCCACAGTACGACAATCTCCAGCACCTCACCTCGGTGGCCTTCTTCCACCAGCGCCGCGGCGCAATCGAAGCGGGCGGCTTCTCCGAGGTTCAGGTCCATATCGATGGATTCAATGTGTTGTCCTATGTTCACGCGAACAAGTGGCAGCGGAACCTTATCCCGCCGAAGGAGGGCACGGAGGCGGGCGTTTAGGGGCTCGGGTTTCGGGCCTAGTGTCTGGATTCTCTGTTTGTGAATTTCGGGACGAAGTACCAGGCACTCAGCCGCCGGCCACTGACGTCTCCCCGACCCCGCAATCCGATACCCGAGACCCTCCTCCCCTTGCGCCATCGCTGCGGCGTTGCTAGAGTTTCCCCATGGACAACTTTCAAATGCCCAAGCCCTTCGCGTGGAACTTTTGCGGGATCTGCGGCAACGAACTCATCATCGCGCACGATGGCCAGAGCGACAAGCCGCACTGCCCGGATTGCAGCCGCTTCTACTATCGCAATCCGATTCCCGCGGCCTGCTGCTTTGTGCGGCGCGCACCGGATGAATTGCTCTTCGCACAGCGGGCGGTGCATCCCTGCAAGGGCGAGTGGACCTTGCCGGGGGGATTCGTCGAGTTGGGCGAAACCACGGAGGAGGCGGCGCTCCGCGAATTGCTGGAGGAGACCAATCTTCGCGCGTCTTCCGCACGGCTCATCGGCGTGAGCACAAAGCAGAGCCCGGTGTCCGGGGCAATCATGGTCCTCGGCTACATTGTCGACCAATGGGAAGGCGAAGACGAGATGCGGCCGGACACGGATGCGATGGATCTGCGCTTCTTTAAGAAGGACGAGCGGCCCAACCTGCCCTTCAGCGTGCACCGCGAACTGCTCGATATCTACGACCGGCTGAGCGAGTGACCGATTCATCGGCGCGCGCGCGCAAGTGCGCATGGTCTCCGATAGTACCGGTATGAAGATCAGTCACCTCATCAAACTCGGAATCCCCGGGGACTTCCACGCCGCCGCGATGGCGGGCGCGGCGTCCGCCAAGGCCGCAGGCATGAGTAGCGGCCTGATTCGCCGCGCGCTTGAGGCCGTCGTTGCCGCGCCGGGTGATCATCTGGGACACGTGCATTTTCACGAACTCGCCGCAGGCCTTGCCACACCCGCGGTGGCGCTATCCACCTTCCCGCCGGGAAGTACGCCCTACACGCAATGGGGCGCCGGACTCGACGCGAATTCCGTGGAGCAGATGCGGATGGCCACGCGCTTGTCCGTGGCCGTGCGTGGTGCGCTGATGCCCGATGCGCACCTGGGCTATGGCTTGCCGATTGGCGGGGTGCTGGCCACCGAGAACGCCGTGATTCCCTACGCCGTAGGTGTGGACATCGCGTGCCGCGTGAAGATGACCGTGCTCGACCTGCCGTTGGATACGCTGTCCGACGATGTGAATCGATTGCAGCGTGCCATCGAGTCGGAGACCCGCTTTGGTATCGGCGCGAGCTTCGAGCACAAACGCCGCCACGACGTGATGGATCGCGATTGGAGCGTGAGCCCGGTGACGAAGCAGCTCAAGGACAAGGCCTGGAAGCAGCTCGGCACCAGTGGCAGCGGGAACCATTTCGTGGAATTCGGCGAACTGGAGATCGACGATGCGGCTGCGGGGCTGCCGCCGGGCAGCTACCTTGCATTGCTCAGCCACAGCGGCAGTCGCGGCACTGGCGCGAAAGTCTGCGATTACTACAGCAAGAAAGCGATGAACCGCTGCCGCCGAGATCTGAACCCAAAGTACCGTCATCTCTCGTGGCTGGACCTTGATGGAGAGGAAGGCCAGGAGTATTGGGCCGCGATGAACCTGATGGGTGAGTACGCGGCGGCAAACCACGCATGCATCCACCGGCACATTCGCGAGCACCTTGGCGTCGACGCCATTCTCGATATCGAGAACCACCACAACTTTGCATGGAAGGAAGTACACGAGGGGCGCGAACTTATCGTCCATCGTAAGGGCGCCACCCCGGCGGGCGCCGGGGTGCTCGGCATCATCCCCGGCACGATGGCCACGCGGGCGCACATCGTGCGCGGCAAGGGAAACCCGGCATCGCTAAACTCGGCGGCGCACGGCGCGGGCCGGGTGATGAGCCGCACCCGCGCGAAGAAAACGCTGGACTGGCGCGATGTACAGCGCCTGCTCGACGATGCGGGCGTCACGCTCATGTCCGCGGGGCTGGACGAAGTACCGACGGTCTACAAGGACATCGACGAGGTGATGGGCCAACAGGCCGACCTCGTGGAATCGCTCGCGCGCTTCTATCCGCGCATCGTGAAGATGGCGCCTGCGGGTGAGAAGCCGGAAGACTGAGACGGTTTCTGCCTGCGTCCGCGCTGCCTTGTTCTGAGACGGCGAAACGCTGTCATTTCGACCGGAGGGAGAAATCTTGGGTCAAGACCTCTCCCTTCGATCGAGGTGACAAGCCACGTTCAGATCGCTTTCAGTGCATCGTCGAAACGATCCAGAAAGGCATCGCACACGGCTTCGTCGTGTGCGAGAGAGAGGTAGAGTTTCGTGCCCATGGGATTGAGGAAGATGCCGCGCTCAAACAGCGCGAGCATAAGGGCACGGCCACGGGCACTGTCGGCCGCCTTGGTGCTTCGGTAGTCCCGCACGGGCTGCTCCGAGAACACGACCTGCGCCAGTGGGCCATCGCCGATGATCTGTGCGGTCTCGCCACGCGCATCGAGCACGCGGCGGAGGCCGTCGCGAAAGTAGCTTCCGAGGCCATGGAGATGCGGGTATACGCCATCACCGCGAAAGACCTGCATGGCCGCGTTCGCCGCTGCGGTCGAAATAGGATTGCCGCCGAGGGTCGAGGCGGTCCAGACATAGGTCGCTTGGTTCATCCGGTCCTCGCGGACGATCGCCATGATCTCGCCGCGCCCACCGAATGCGCCGATGGGATAGCCGCCCCCCAACGCCTTTCCATAGGCTACGAGGTCCGGCACGACACCGTAGTATTCCTGCGCGCCGCCATAGGCCAGGCGGAAGCCGGTCACCACCTCGTCGAAGATCAGCAGTACCTTCAGTTCATCGCACAGTGCCCGGAGTTGATCGAGGAATCCGTCTTCCGGCACGAGGCAACGATGCAGCGGCTCCACGATCACCGCCGCGGTCTCGGCGGCGTGCGCCTCCAGCACACGCCGCGTCGTCGTGATGTCGTTGTACGGCGCGATCAATACATGGTCGCGCACCGCGTGGTCGATGCCCGCGCTGGAGGGATCCGGCTGCGGGAAGTCTGGCGGGTGCGCGGGGAAGAGACTGGTCACGCCAATCTCGTTGGCGCCGTGATAGGCGCCTTCGAATTTAAGGATCTTCGAGCGCCCGGTGAAGGCCCGCGCCAGGCGCTGGCAATACATCGTCGCCTCGGTGCCCGAGGCGCAGAAGCGCAGTTGATCGCAGGCCGGACTCAGCCGAATGATTTCCTCCGCCGCCGTCAACATGTTCTCGGTGACATAGGCGAAGTTGGATCCAAGGGGCACCTGCCGCAGCACAGCTTCGGTCACGACCGGATTCGCATGCCCGACCAGGGCGGAACCCCAGCCCATGGAGAAATCGAGGTACGCCGTGCCGTCGGTGTCCCAAAGACGGCACCCCTCCCCGCGTCCAATCACCATGCTCAGTTCCGGCGTCAGATTGAACTCACCATTGGATCCCCCGGGAAAGGTGTGAAGGGATCGTTCCCGCGGGTGTTGTGTCATTTCCAGTCCCCCGTTGCTGCCGCCTTGTCGAGGCCTGCACGCGCAACGGCATAGTCACGTCGGGCTCGGGCCAGGGCCGTGCGGGCCTGGGTCAATGCGAGCTCCGCGTCCAGCACTTCCGCCGGCGTTCCGACTTCTTCGCGGAACCGAACCTCGGCCAAGCGCAGGGCTTCTTCCGCGAGGGTGACGGTAGCGGTCTCTCGTGTAATTTTCGTGTCGGCCTCGTTCACGCGAATAAGCGCCTGCCGCACGTCAAACTCGACCAACTGTGCTACGTCGTTCCGCTCGGCCTCGACACGCGCCAGTTCGGCTTCGGCCTCGCGAACGCGATGCTTGCGTCGTCCGCCCATATACAGATCGATCTCGGCGCCAACGGTGACGGACCAGCCATCGGGCTGTAGCGCGCCACCCCCGTCCGTATTCTGGTATTGGGCGCGCGCAGCGACACGCGGACGATAGGCCGCGCGTGCCCGATCCACATTGGCCCGTGCCGCTTCCAGACCGGCATCGATGGCCTTGAGTTCGGGGCGGTTGGCAAATGCGGCCCTGAGCAATTCAGGCAACGCCAGCACAACCGGCGTGGTATCAAAGTTGCCATCCAATGCCAACGCCTCTTCCTGTGGCCTCCCGACCACACGGGCAAGATTGAGATACGCGATCGTGCGTGCGGCCGTAGCACTCTCCAGATCCGCGGCACGCGCGGCCACCTCGGTATCGGCACGCAATAATACGATCTTACTGACGACCCCGCTCTCGAGGAGTTGCTGCGCATCACTTTGGTGCCGCTCGAACACCGCAAGACTTTCATCGGCAACGGCCACCAGCGCATCACTCAGCAGCGCGTCATTGAAGGCCTGGCGCGTTTCAAAGATGGTCTCCTCCCGCGCGACAGCTTCCTGCCAGGCCACGGACTCGGCCAGAAACTGGGAGGCGCGTAGCGCCGCCTGAATCCGGCCGCCGGCATAGAGCACCTGCTCGATCTGCACGCGCTCCCGCAGCGCGAGGGGTTCGGGCTGAAAACGGTCCGTATCGATCAAGGCGCTGGAAAGGGCGTTGCCGATCTGCGGCACCCGGTCGATATAGCTCAATCCGGCTTCGGCCGAGAGCTGTGGCCGGCGCGCGGATCGCGTTTGGCCGATGCGGGCCACGGCAGCGTCGTGCGCCGCGCCCGCGGCCTGGATGCGGCCCCGGTGTTCCAACGCGTGGCGGATACAGGCCTCAAGATCGAGCGCCGGCGCGGCCGAATGCGCCGTGGCGCCCGCCACCATCAGCAGGCCACAGAATAGTACTTGGACGATTAAAGGAGGCACGGGCAAGCTCCAATGGAGGTGCTGTCCGGATCATACGTATGCGGGTGGGGCGAGGCAATGCGGGCCTTGGCGGCAGGGCGCCGCATGCCTATAATCGGGGTTATGAACGCGCTTCTCTACACCTTGATCGCCCTGCTCGCCCAGCCTGAAACCGCGTTGACCAATCCCAATTTCGCTGCAGGTGACACAGGCTGGACCGCCACCGGCTTACTCGAAGGTGCCG
>JAUIKJ010000213.1 GCA_030430835.1 Candidatus Hydrogenedentota bacterium | reverse complement strand
GTGTCCTCATTGAGGATGGCCGACGGAGCCTCGATCCGGCCACCTGCCCAGCGGTCGATGTTGTGCAAGGATTCCTGGATGGGGTCGACGACGGCGAACTTGAAAGGATCCCCCTTTTTGTCTAGGAGCGCCAATTCCTTAAAGAAGGGCCCCCGGCTCCATTTGATGGCCAGCCACCATGCTTTCGACGAGAATCCTTCTGGAGGCTTGCGCCGCCTCAATTCATCCCAGTGCAGGTACTTTCCGTCCGCGAGCGGATTCTGGTAGCCCATTATCTGGTTAATGTTTATCTTACCAATCGGACCATGAACAAGATCATTCATCGTTGGTGGAGTCTGAGGAATGCGCATCTTTAAAACTCTGGTATAAAACGAGTTACAAACTGCTAATTTAAAGCTAACTAAAGCTAAATTAGTTTATAGCAGCATTCTTCACAGGAATCAATAGCTAATTTAGCTATAATTAGCTCAAATTAGCTATAAGAAAATCCGTGATTTTATGGAATTCTAATGGCGCCTACTGCTAATTCAGTCGCAATTAGCAGTAAATTAGCCGTTCCTGTGACGGCCTTCTACCCCACAAATTTCTCGAAATTACCGCCGAGCAACTGCTTCACATCCCGCTGGATTTCCGCTTCGCTGATGCGCCAGCCGGCCTCGACGAGGTCGGCGTATTTGTGGCGGAGGACGCGGGTGATGATCTCGCGGGAGTGCGCCCATTTGTAGATGACCTGCTCGAGGACGCGGGCGTCGGAGTGCTGGGGCACGACGCTGGGGCCGAGGAGTTCGAGGCGCATGCGGGTCATCTCTTCGATGAGGCTCGGGTTGTTCAGGAACCACCAGCAGCCGAAGAGGAGCAGATTGCGGAACTTGCGTGCGGCGACGCAGAGCGCGTGCTGGTTCTCGCGCGCGAGCATGGTCACCATGAACTTGTTCTCCGGGAAAGCCGCGCAGAGATGCTCGACCGGCGCGAGGGAGGACGTGCCGACGCCGTCGCCGGCGAGACGCAACGCGGGGTTCACCTGTCGTGTCACGCCGATCATCATGGCGAAGGGCACGCCGTGCGCGCGCGCCGCGGGCAGCACGGCCTCGGCGAGGATCTTTGCGCGCGGCGAGTCCTCGGGAAAGGCGAAGTCCGGCGGGAGTGACACGGCCATATAGCGCGCGTCCATCTTCGTGAGCCAATCGCTCAGGAAGCGCTGCACCTCGGCGAGGGTCTTGTCGTTCAACGCGGCCTCCACGTCGTAGCCCCAGCCCTTGAGCCGCTCCCAGGATCCCGCCCAATCGTTCAGCAGGGGATCAATCCGCAGCGCCGCAAGAAAGCGCGGATCACCCTTGAGCGCGGCTTCCCAGACGGGCCGCTCGAGGGTATCGAAGGGGTCATTCGTCATCACCGCCGCGGAGATGTTGGCCGTCTTGAAGGTCCGGTCCACCTGCGCTTCCGGCGTCTGCGCCGCGAACCACGCGCGATAGCCTTCCAGGTCGCGTGCGCCGGGGTCGAGACCCAGGCGGTCGAGTACGGTGATGACCCCGCGACAGGCTTCGCTGATCGGGGAGTGGTCGACGAAGAGCGTCTTCCAGATTGCGTCCGCCTGCGCCTTCTTGTCCAGCGCCCAGAAGGCGTCGTAGGGCATGTCCGACGCGAGAAAGAACTCTGCGACGAGATAGTGGTAGGTCAGCAGCTCGTCGATACCCCAGAGCAGCAGCTCGCCGAAGGCGGGGGCGTAGAGGTGCGTGTGCATGTCCAGCACCGGGGTTTCTTGCACAATTCGCTGCACGGTATTGCGCAGGCCGACGGCGTTGTCACGGTCAAATAAAGTCTCGTTCGCAGTCACGGGAATACCTCACTCGTTCATAGGAAGCCCCATTCTAAAGGGCGCACCCGGTCCGAGTCGATACCTGCTTCGCGTACTTCGGAGGAGGTAGCCATCATGTTGGGATTGCACAGCATCCCGCGCAGACGCGGGATACCGTGGCACCGTGATGGGATCAGAACCCGTGTGGCACGGTATTGCGAGTCTTCGAGCAATGCTGTGTGCGCCAACACCACGGCGCAGTCCACTACACCACCCACTACTGCAACAGCGCGGCGCTCCGCTTGAAGGCCGGCGCGAGCGCGGTATAGGCCGCCTGATACTCCGCGAACCAGGGATCATACTGCGCGGCGCGCGCCTCGTCCGGCGTGGTCCGGTCCACTTCTGCGATGATGGCATCGCAGGCGCCCTCGACCGTGCCATGCAGACCCGCCGCCACACTCGCGAGAATCGCTGCGCCATAGGCAGGGCCTTCGTCTACATTGATACGCACCATCGGTGCGCGGCCCGTGTCCGCGAGGATCTCCCGCCAGAGCGCGCTGCGCGCACCACCGCCCGAAGCGCGAATCTCACTCACCGCCACGCCCATTCCGCGCATGATCTCCAGACTGTCGCGCATGCCAAAGGCCACGCCTTCCAGCACCGCGCGCGCCATGTGCGCCTTCGTGTGCCGCAGCGACAGGCCAATAAACGCGCCCTTGGCATAGGGATCCTTGTGCGGTGTGCGTTCACCCGTAAGGTAAGGGAGAAAGGTCAACCCCTCCGCGCCAATCGGAATCTCCGCCGCCGACGCAGTGATGTATTCGTAGGGGTCGCGGCCTGCCTGCTTACCGCGCGCGACCTCTTCCGCGCAGAGCGCATTGCGGAACCACTGCAACGCGCCACCCGCGCTCAGCATCACACCCATCACATGCCACTTGCCCGGCACGGAATGACAGAAGGTGTGTACGCGTCCCTCCGGATCGGTCGACACCTGGTCGGCAAAGGCAAAGACCACGCCGCTGGTCCCCATGGACGACGAGATAATTCCCGGCCGCACGATGCCACAGCCGATACCGCCCGCCGCCTGGTCCCCGCCGCCCGCCACCACGGGGATCCCCGCAGGCAATCCCGTCACTGCCGCCGCCTCGGCACTGAGCGTGCCCGTCACCTCCGGGCCTTCATAGGCCCGCGGCATGAGATCCGGATCGATCCCCAGTTCGCGCATGAGGCCCTCGTGCCAGCATCGGTTTTTCACGTCGAAGAGCAAGGTGCCGGACGCGTCCGCGACATCTGTCGCGTACTCGCCCGTCAGCACCCAGCGGATATAGTCCTTCGGCAGCAGCACCTTGTGCAGCTTCTCGTAGTGCTGCGGCTCTTCGTCGCGCAGCCACAAGATCTTCGGCGCAGTGAAGCCGGTCAACGCGGGGTTCGACACCATCTCGATGAGGCGCGCCTCGCCAACCTTCTCCGTGATCGCGTCGCACTGCGCGGCGGTGCGCTGGTCGCACCACAGCAGCGCGGGACGCAGCACGTCATTGTTCTTGTCCAGAAAGACCGAGCCATGCATCTGCCCCGTCAGGCCGATGCCCTTCACTTCCGCCGGGTCAATTTCCGAGGCAAGCTTCGTTAACGCCTCAATCGCCGCCCGCTTCCAGTCCGCCGGGTCCTGTTCCGCCCAGTTGGGCTTGGGGCTGTGCAGCGGATACTCCACCAGCGCCGACGCCAGCAGTCTTCCCCCAGCGTCGATGGCGACCGCCTTCGTGCCGCTCGTGCCCACGTCCAGTCCCAATACGATTCCCATGACGGCATCTCCCGTAGCGCTTGGTGTGAAGGGGAGAGTGTAGCGCCCGCGCGGGGCGCGCGGTCAAGCACGGCGCGGGGTCAGCGCAGTTCCCCGAAGCACCTGCGCAGGGTCGCGTGCCGCTTCCGGAATACGGCGCGGATTACAGGCGCGAGTAGTGGTCCGAACATCGCGATACGCGGGCAGAAGGCGATCTCGTCACGCACCGCGCACCCGCCCGGGATATCGCGCAACCCCCGCTCATGAATCCACACCCGCTGTTGAATCGATGTCGATCTCTCGCGGAAGCCTTCCCCTGGCGTGAGCGATTCGAGACACAGGTAATGACGGTCGAAAGGAATGAACCCAAAGAGCAGCAGCGTGCTCGTAAACAGGACCTCCCCGAGCGGCGCCGCCGTGATGTCGAGCTGTTCCGCTTCCTTCGGGTAGGTCATCCGGACGACCGGCATCAACTCCCGGTTCACACCGCGCATCGACGAAGCGTGTGCCCATACTTCTTCCCGCGGCGTGGCGAGATGAGACTCGATGGAGAAGGTGTATTGTCGCGTGGCCGGCATGGCGGCTCAGCGGTCGCCGCGAATTTTCTCGATGATCGCCGAGGTGGACTTGGCGGGGTCGCCCGCGATCAGCGCGACACAGCCGCCCGCGGCTTCCACCACCGCGCGTTCTTCCTCGTCGATATTCCCGTGCAGGTGGCGCATGCCCTTGGCGTAGACGTCCGGCTGCAAGGCGCGCAGCATGTTCGCGCAGTTCGGCTCGTCAAAGACCGTGAGATAATCAATACACTGCACGGCCGACAAGACCAGCAGGCGCTCGTCCAGCGCGGCGAGCGGATGCCCCTTGCCCTTGAGCGCGGCGACCGAGGCGTCGCTGTTCACGCCGACGATAAACACATCGGCCAGCCCTGCCGCCTTGATGAGAAACTCAATCTGTCCGGCATGCAGAATCTCGAAGCAGCCGTTGGTCCACACCACCGTCTTGCCCTGGCGCCGCAGCCCCTGGGTCAGTTGCGACAGTTCATCCAGGTTCCGCCGCTTCTCACGGGGTGCGAAGTTGCCGTCCATTCAGCGGGCGTCCGCCGCGGCGCCGGCCCCGGAAAGCTCCGCATACCAGTAATCATAGAGATCGTCGAGCAGGGCGGTGGTGCCGCGTTCCGGCTGCCAGCCGGTATCGGCGGTGATTCGCGCGTGCGACCCCGCCACCTTGAGCACATCCACCGGACGCATGAACTCCGGATTCGGTACGATCGCGATGTCGCATCCGGCGCGCCGTTTGAAATGTGCAATCGCATCGCCCAGCACGGTGGCCTGACCCGAGCAAAGGTTGTACACCGCGCCGCGCTGTCCGGCGATCGCGGCCATTTCGTAGCCGCGAATGATGTCGTCCACATGGGAGAAATCGCGTGCAACCTCAAGGTTGCCCACCTGGATCTCGGGTGCCTGCTGTCCCAGGGCAATCGCGGCGGATTCCCGTGCGAATCGGGTGAGGGCGAAATCGCCTTTCTGGCCCGGACCCGAGTGGTTGAAGGGGCGCAGGCGGATAAGGTCGAGGCGGCTGGCCTTGCTCAGAAACGCGCAATAGTGATCGGCCGCCGCCTTGGAGATTGCATAGGGGTTACCCGGGTTCAGCGGATGGTCCTCGGCCACGGGCAGCGTTTGCGGTGGCCCATAGGCGTCGGCACTGCCGATGAACACGAGGCGTGCCTCCGGCGCATGGCGCTGCATCGCCTCGGCGACGTGGATGGTGCCCATCAGGTTCACCTCCATCACGCCCGCAGGATTCTTGTTCGCGGCCGGCACGAAGGTCATCGCCGCCAGATGGAAGACATGCGTCGGGGAATCGGCCGCCGCGAACAGCGCGTCGACCGATTCCGAATCCCGCAGGTCACAGGCACGGACATCCGCACCGGCCTGGGCGTCACATCCGGTTACCTGCCAGCCCTGCGCCTTGAGGAGGGCGCACAGGCGCGTGCCGACAAAGCCCGAGG
>JAUIKJ010000212.1 GCA_030430835.1 Candidatus Hydrogenedentota bacterium | reverse complement strand
GCCACGTCCTTGACGCGTACCGATTCCACGGCATAGACAGAACTCTTGAGGGACAGGGCCAGCGCGTCACAAACGGGAAAGGCGTTCTCCATCGCCGTGGACACCGCGCTGCGAATGAGCGCCTCGCGATCGCCCGGCAGGATGATCGGCCCGGCCACGGCGGCCTGCAATTCGCCCGCCGCGGCGGCGACCGCATCACAGATCCGCGCGAATTCGAGATCCGCACCCGCGCCGCTTCCCAGTCCCGCCAGTCCCAGCCGTGCGGTGCTGCTCACCACGACAAGGTTGTCCGGGAGATCCGGGATGGCCGGGGTTGCCGGTTCGACGCTGATCAGCGGCAGTTCACGCTGTGCAAGGATGTCCCGGACACGATCCTGAAAACTCAGCGCCGCCGCCATCGCTTCCTCGAAGGAGGCCCCCTCGATCTGGGTTTCGAACACGAAATCCGCATAGGAGGGTGCGGCGTAGATCGTGGCCTTGCCCTCGCATTCGGCGGAGGTTGAGGCCTCGTGTTGCGCAGTCACGGGCACGGCCCCGCAGACGGTCAACACGATCGCAAGCAGGGGGATGGACAAACGATTCATGGCGGGAACTCCTGGCGAATGACGCAGCCCACAATCTACACCAAAGCAATCGCGGGCAACCAACAGGAAGTCCCCGGAGCGCTAGTTCCGCTGTAGCGTGAAATTCTCGCCCAGGTAGATCCGGCGGACCGTCGGGTCCGCGGCAACCTCTTCCGGCGTGCCCGACTTCACCACACTGCCCTCGTTGATGATGTAGGCCCGGTCCGCGATGCGCAGGGTCTCGCCCACGTTGTGGTCCGTAATCAGCACGCCGATACCCTTCTTCTTCAGACCGCGCACAGTCTCCTGCAGGTCCGACACCGCGATCGGATCGATGCCCGCGAAGGGCTCGTCGAGCAGAAACACCTTCGGCTCCGTTGCCAGCGCGCGTGCGATCTCTGTGCGCCGCCGCTCGCCCCCGGAAAGGGTATAGGCCGGGCTGTCGGCCACGTGCGTGATGTGAAAGTCTTCGAGCAACGCGTCGATTCGTGCATTGCGCGCTGCGCGGTTCAGCTTCTGGTGCTCCAGCACAAGCTGCAGATTCTTCCGCACGCTCAGCTGGCGAAACACCGACGACTCCTGCGGCAGATAGGCCATGCCCGCGCGTGCACGGCGATACATCGCCAGCCGCGTCACATTCTTCTCGCCGAAATGAATCGTCCCGCGGTCGGGCCGCAGCAGACCGACCGTCATGCTGAAGGTCGTCGTCTTCCCCGCGCCGTTCGGCCCGAGCAAGCCCACCACCTCCCCCGCGCGCAGTTCCAGCGAAACCTCATTGACGACAGTCCGCTTCTTGAATGCCTTCACCAGCTTGTCCGTGCGCAACAACACGGGCCCCGTTGCTACAGGCGTGCCGACTTCGGCACCCGCACCGCCGGGCACGGCGATCTCTAGCTGCTCGGCAACCGTTTTCTTTCGTTTCTTCGCGGCCATGATCCCCTTACCCGCCAAAGGCTGCGGGATACGCCGCCTCGACCAATAGCCGGTTGAGCTGCTTCTCCTCCGCAGGCTCACGGGGATCCTTGGCCAGTAGCGCCGCGGCCTCCTCGTTCAGGCTGCGGCCCTGCCAGGCGGCTTCTTCGTAGAGCGCGGGCTTGGCAATTGCGTCGTTCATCAGCTTTACGATGGCGCCCTTCTGGCCCAGCATGGCTTCGGCGCTCATACCCTTGACCGTCTCAAGAAACTGTTCCTGCCCCGTATGTGCGAGAATCCGCCTGGTCGGGTTCGTGCCCTCAGACTCGGCGTCCGCCTTCAGCGCGGCGACCAGCGCGGGCCAGTTCGCGACCTCGCCCTCGCCCAGATGCGAGGGGTCGCTTGAAGCGCCGTTGCTCATCATCGTCGTGTCGATTTCGTCCGCGATCATGTTGTCGACCTGCATCGTGCCGTCGACCATGTTCAGGGTAATCTTGCTGCCGCGAATCTTGCTACCGCCTTCCAGCAGGATAACCGGATCACCTGAGAACACGACGTCGCCAGTGTCCAGGTTGTAGTCCGCGTGCTGCGCACGCACCGTCGCCTGCGGATGCTTCACGTAGACGTTTCCGTCCATCACGATCTGGGACGGCTGCGAGGCGTCTTCCTTGAAGGTGAAGCGCATGGTCGCCGCTTCCACGGGCAATGGCGGCTCGACCGACTTGCTGTCGGTCAACCGGATCTTTACGCCATCCTTAAAATGATCAATGACGCCGGTCTTGAAGTTGAGTACGGCCTTGCCCGCATCCACGGACATCCGGTCGTAGCCGCCCATGCCGCCGCCCTGCGCGTGGGCCAGCCCGGCCAGGGCCAGCGCCGCCATGATCGCCAGTGTCGTCAATCTCATTGGTTCAGACTCCCAAAGTCGAACTCGCCCTTCATGTCGGTCAGGACGAGCGTCTGCTCGCTTGGATTCAATTCCACCGTGGACGCCTCGATACGGAGCTTCGGATCATCGATGCGCAGGGGGTGCTTGCTGTAGGCGCGGCCCGGTTCCGTTTCCGTCCCCTGAACCCACTCCAGGTCCTCCAGCGTCATCGTCATCGTTCCCGCCGTCGCCACCACGCCGCCGGAGAGGTAGGCCCGCTCGTTCTCTTTCATGGTACCGGTCGCCGCCTCGAAGGTGATCTCCTCTGCGCCCGTGTTCCGGTCGTAGGCGGTCGCGCGGGCATCCTCAAACTGCCAGACTCCCGCCTCGCCCCGGCCGAAACGATCCGCCTCCACCATGAACACCGGCTTCCGCTCCACACCGGGCGTGGAAGAATCGTACAGGAACAGCCGGATGCCCTGCATGGTCAGGCCATCTTCCGCCGCGGGCGCATCCGCGACCGGCGCGTCGTCCGCGGGTGCCGGCGCCGGTTCAGGCGTGGGCGCTGGCGGTGGCGCGCTGCAGGCCGTCAACACGACCAGGCAGCCTGGCAGCAGGTAGCGCTTCATGCATTCGCCTGGGCGTTGCGGCGGTACACCGCCTTGAGTCCCTTGAGGGTCAACTCGGGATCCACAATGTCGATGGTGCTGCCCACCTTCGCCATGATCGTTGCGAGGCCACCCGTGGCCACGGTGCGCGGCGCGCCGCCGAGTTCGTTCTTGATCCGACGCACCAGGCCATCCACCAGATCCGCGTAGCCGAAGGTGAGTCCGGAACGGATATTGGAGACGGTATCACGGCCAATGGCGTGATCCGGCACGGACAATTCGACCCGCGGCAGCTTCGCGCAGTGTTCGAAGAGCGCGTCGGCCGAGAGCTGGATGCCCGGCACGATGACCCCGCCCTTCCATTCCGACTTGGCGGTGACGGCATCGAAGGTGGTGGCGGTGCCGAAGTCGATGATGACCAGCGCGCCCTCGTATTCCTCGATCGCCCCCACGGAATTGACGATGCGGTCCGCGCCGACTTCCTTGGGGTTTTCCACCTGGAGCACGAGACCCGTCTTGACCCCCGGCCCGACCATCAACGGATCGACGCCAAAGGCGGTCCGGCTGACTTCCTGCAGCGCCATGTTCAACTGCGGCACCACGCTGGACACGCAGCAGCCGCTGATCTTCTTCGGGTCGATGCCGGCACTCGTCAACAACATGCCGAAGAGAATGCGCAACTCGTCGCCCGTGCGGTAGTTGTGCGTCACCACACGCCACTGGCCGACGAGCGTGTCCCCGTCGTAGAGGCCCAATACCGTGTTCGAATTGCCGACGTCTATCACCAGCAGCATCTGCCTAGTCCTCGTCCACACGGACCGCGTCCGTGATGCGTTTCATTCCCCTCGCCGTCTCCACCAGCAATGCGCCATCGGCCGCGATCTCGCGGACCGTGCCCGCAATGCCGCCGCGGCGCACAGAGCACCCTAGAATAGCACATGCGGCCGCCCACTCGCCCTGCAGGGATGCCGAGCCATCCGCACGCAACTGGAGGACACGGCGATCCAATTCCTTCAATACGGACGCCAGCACCGCGCCGCGGTGCCACGCCTGATCCCGCGCCATGCGTAGTGAACCGGCCGTGGCGTGGAGCTCCTCGGGAAAATCCTGCTGCTGGTGGTGCACATTGAGGCCGATGCCCAGCGCGCTGCGCCCCGCGCGGTGTTCCACCAGGATCCCGCAGATCTTGCGGCCTTCGCACAGGATGTCGTTCGGCCACTTGATCGACGCCGGGATGGCGTCCTGCAACGCATCGCGCACCGCGAGCGCTGCAGCAAAGGTCAGCGCGTCGGGCGGGCCCGCCAGCGCGACACTGAACCACAGCCCCAGCCCGGGCGCGCTGTGCCAGCTGTGGCCGTGCCGGCCGCGTCCCCCCGTCTGTCGGTCCGCCACGAACACGTGCCCATCCACCGCCGACTCCAGCGCCAGGGTATTTGTCGACGCCACACAGTCACGCACTTCGACGGACACGCCGACGAGTTGGGTAGAGCAATCCGGGATGTTGAGATCAGCAGCAGGGCTGGGCCCCGTCTCGCCTGGGTCCATCCGTATCCACTCCTTACTTTCCTACCTACTCGGCGCAACATGATGCCGCCTTGTCCCCCTTCGAAGGGGGTGGTCGAAGGGCGGGGCATGTGGAGCGCAGGGATCAACGACGCGCCAAGGTCAATGCCAGAAATCTACATCCCCCTTCAAAAGGGGACACCGCCCGGGCCAAACTGCGACGTCACCCGGCGTGTACTTCGGGCACCCTGGTGTCACTCATGCGTTCGCGATTCGTAGCGACAGGTCCGCCGCGGGGGCCGAATGCGTCAGTGCGCCCACCGAGATGAAGTCTACCCCCGTCTCCGCGATGGCGCGCACCCGGTCCAGCGTGGCGTTGCCGCTGGCCTCCAGCACCGTATCCGGCGCGTACTTGTTTCGCGATTCCACCGCCTGCTCCATCGTCGTCAGGTCCATGTTGTCCAGCAGCACGATCTCTGCGCCGCCACGGACCGCCTCCATGAATCCCTCCAGGGTCGTCACCTCCACCTCCACGCGCATCATGTGGTGTGCGCCGGCGCGCGCCGCCTTCACCGCCCGCTTCACGCCGCCCGCCGCCACGATGTGGTTGTCCTTGATCAGAATGCCATCGCCCAGGTTAAAGCGATGGTTCGTGCCACCGCCATGCGCCACGGCCGCGCGCTCCAGCCGGCGCAACAGCGGGGTCGTCTTCCGCGTGTCCAGGATACGGCAGGGCAAGCCTTCCAGTGCCGCGACGAAGGCCGCCGTCAGCGTGGCGATGCCCGAGAGGTGTTGCACGAAATTCATCCCCACGCGCTCGCCGGTCAGCGTCGCGCGCGTCTTCGCGCTGAAGGTCGCGAGCAGGTCTCCCTCCTCGAAACGCTCCCCATCGAAGCGCGCATTCCAGTCGCGCACATCCGCATCCAGCAGCTCAAAGGTCCGCTGAAACGCTTCCATTCCGCTCAGTACCCCCGCCTGCTTCGCCACCAGCTGCGCCTCGCACCGTGCGTCCGCCGGCACCGTCGCCAGCGTCGTAATATCCCCCTGCCCCGCATCCTCCGCCAGGGCCGCACCCACCAAACCGTCCAAAGTATTCTGCATGATCGTTCCGCGCTCCATGGTCAAGCGCTAAGATTAACACACGAAGGACGAATCTGGCGACGGTATCAGGGGG
>JAUIKJ010000211.1 GCA_030430835.1 Candidatus Hydrogenedentota bacterium | reverse complement strand
CCGCCGCGGGCACAATCCATGGAATCGGCGCGACATGACCGAGTACGACGCGGGGTTCCGCGCCCAACACGACCGATGCCGTGACGTAGGGCCAGTCGAGACCATTGCGGTGGCGGACTTCGTAGGTGGCGCTTGCGACCCGTCTCGTCTCCGTTGTTATTTTGATGAGAACTTCGTTTGGTGCGAGCACCGTTTCACGCTCGCCGTCTTCCTTCGGCGTCTTGAAAAACTCCGCCAACGGAATCGTCCGTTCCCCATCCGGCCCCACGAGAGTCGCGGTCATGCCCAAGGCGATGAGCGCGGGTGCCAGACTGGATGGGCTTACAAACTTCGCGCGACCTTCATTGCCGAAGATTGCGTGATAGCGGTTGTCTCCGTCAACGACCAGCGACTTACCATCGGCTTCCCCGAAAAGGCCATAGCCATTCCGGTAGAACCAGCAGCGCGGCCGCTGACACAGTTCACCGCCAACGGTGCCGATGCTCAGCATCTGCGGACTATTGACGGCGTTGATCGCATCCGCAACAGCGCCCAGATCTTTCCAACTCTTGGCGACATTGCCGAGCGGAGCCATGGCACTGCACCAGAAAGTTGACTGCCCATCGCCGCCTTCGCCGCCGAAGAGGTATTGCGACGCTTCCGTGTTCCGCAGGCTCACCACCCGTTTTGGCGTGGTCAGGCCCTGCTTGAGACAGGTGACCAGGTCGGTGCCACCCGCGTAGATTTCCGTCTCGCCCCAGGTGTCGCTCAACAGCGCGACCGCTTCTTCGGTTGTGTCCGGCGCGGCGTATTCAAAGGGGTGCATCAGGCGGTACCTCCCAGCGCGTTGAGTACGCGTTCCGGCGTGAGGGGCAATTCCGGCACGCGCACGCCAATCGCATTCGCCACGGCATTCGAGATGGCCGCGCCGGGCGAAATCACCGGCGGCTCGCCGAGGCCGATGACCCCGCGCGAATCGTAGCGCGGCCCGGTCATCATGTGGACTTTCAGGTTGCCGACGTCGTAGAGCCCGGCGAGGCGGTAGAACTCCATGTCGGGATTGAGCATGCGTCCGGTGGCCGCGTCGTAGACGCATTCTTCGAAGAGCGCATAGGTCACGCCCATGATGAGGCCGCCGTAGACCTGGCTCTCGGCGGTCTTCATGTTCACGATGAGACCACAATCCTGCACCGCAACCATCTCGTTGATGGTGACGACGCCGGTCTCCACGTCCACGGAGACATCGGCGATCTGCACACCACCAACGCCTTGATCGATCAGGCCCATCTTCTGGCTTTCGCCCGCGACGTTCTCGCCGCGCTTGGTAATGGGGCTCACCCCGAGCAGGCCGCAGGCCTCTGTCCAGGTCATCGCGTTCGAAGGATTCGCCGTCTCGCGAATCGTTCCTTCAGCCGCCTCGAGCGCATCCACCGCCACGCCCAGTCTCGGCGCGGCGACTTCGAGCAGCGCGTTGAGCGCGTTCGTCGCAGCCAGCCGTGTGGAAGCGGAGACACCGCCAATGGTCGTGCTGCCGCCGGAGGCACCGGAAACGGGATAGGCGTTCTTGCCCATCTTCACCTTCACGGCGTCCATCGGCAGGCCCACCGTTTCCGCGAGTACGATGGTGATGCTGGTGCGCGTGGCGGTGCCGAGATCCTGGCTGCCGATCTTCGCCTCGACCGAGCCGTCGGGGTGAATCGTCACGTCGCATTCGGAGGGGTGGCCCATGCCGCCCCACTGATGGATCGACACGCCGAGACCCCGCTTCACGGGGCCATCGGTGAGCGCCGATCGCAGGTGCGCCTTGTCCTTGTAGCCGATCATCTCCGCGGCGATGTCGAGCTCTTCCGCGTAGGTCTCGGGATGTTCCGTGTATTCGAGGTTCTTCTTGAAGACCTCCAGCTCGTCCATGCCCATTGCAGCCGCGGCATCGGCGAGCGCCGCCATGGTGATCAGGCAGCCCTGCGGGTGGCCCGGCGCGCGCCAGGCGCGCTGGCTGCCGCGGTTCGTCGGGATGCGACTGCCGGCCACGCGCTGGTTCGGCAGCTTGGTGAAGGCGTAGGGCATGGGTGGTGGGCGATAACCGCCGCCGCCGCCGGTCCCCCAGACCTGTGCGTCGAAGGCATGGATCTTCCCCTCGCCATCAAGGCCGACCTTGACCGTACCAAAGGCCGAAGGCCGGTTGCCCGCGACCATCAGTTCGAGGTCACGCTCAAGCATAATCTTCACCGGCTTGCCGGTCTGCTTCGCAAGGATGCAGCCGATCATGCCCCACTTGTCGTGCCCGAACTTCGAGCCGAAGCCGCCGCCCATGTACTGGCAGTCGACATGAATATCGCTCAGCGGACTGTCGACCGATTCGTTCAGGCCGTCCGCGTACTTCGATACATTCTGCGTGGAGGGCCAGATGTACATCGCGCCGTCGCGCACCTCGGCCACCTGCCCATGCGCTTCGAGGCAGCAGTGCGTGATTGCGGCGATGCCATAGTGCCCTTCACTGATGGTCGCCGCTTCACCCAGGGCGATTTCAACGTCGCCCTCATCACGCGACGCGGGACGGCCCTTGGCAAAGCTGATGTCGTTGTCAACGACCTGATGCTCCATTTTTTCGTAGGTAATCTTCACCCTGTGCATCGCTTCGGCGGCCAGTTCCTCCGAAGTCGCGGCGATCGCGGCGATAATCTGGCCGGCGTATTCGACTTCCTTGCCGATCACACCCTCGTCGCGCCAGAAACCTTCGACGCCCGGAACGGCCAGGGCGTCCGTGCCATCGATATCGACTACTTTCGCCGCGGCATGTGGCGAACCGATGCAGCGCGCCCAAAGCATGCCCGGGCGGTTCACGTCGTAGGCGTACTTCGCGCGGCCGGTACTCTTGATCGCACCGTCAAGGCGATCGTAGGGCTTGCCGAGGTGCTGCCGTTTTTCGACGGCGGGCCATTGGGGATTCGCCATCATGCACCTCCCTTCACGCCGGCGGCATCGAGCACCGCCTCGGTGATGCCCGCATAGGTGCCGCAGCGGCAGAGGTTGCCACCAAGCCCGCGGCGCACCTCCTCGCGCGTCGGGTTCGGGTTTTCTTTCAGGAAGGCGGCGCAGGCCATGACAAAGCCCGGGGTGCAGAAGCCACACTGTTGGGCGTCGTGCTCGATGAAGGCGGCTTGAATCGGGTGGAGTTCCTCGGGCGATCCCAGGCCCTCGATGGTGGTGAGCGCGCGACCCTCGGCTTCCACGGCGAGCATCGAGCACGCGTAGGCGGGCTGCCCATCGACCAGAACCGTGCAGGCACCGCAGGTGCCGCGGTCACACACTTTCTTGGCGCCGGTAACGTCCAGACGATTGCGCAGGGCATCGAGCAGGGTCACGCGCGGCTCCACCTTCACCTTTTTCGATTCGCCGTTGATGTTGAGCGTGATGCTCGTTTCTCCGGGCCCAAGCAGCGCGGACTTCTCTTCCGCGGCGGCGGCTTGCTGGGCCGTGCCGCCGGGCATCAGTCCGGCCGCGGCCGCACCGGCACTGCCCACGCCGAGCCCCTTGAGAAACCCCCGGCGCGAAAACCCCGGGCTGTCCGGGCCCGTCTTTTCGTCGGCCATTGCGAAATCCTCCGATGGTTGCGCCCCGGGATTCCGGGCGCGTGAATCTTCACCGTAGCACGGGGCGGAATCCCGCGCAAGCGCCTGAAAACAGGGCGTTCCGGCCGAGGGCTAAAGTTTTCCACAGGACCGCCGATACATGTTGTGCAACGCTGAGACACGGAGGTCGAGGCACGCGGGACACGGACGTCACACAGTTGAATTTCCTGGATGGTTTCGTGGTGGTTCATCCCGCCACCGCAATGCGGAACGCGCCAGGATCTTACCTCCTTGAGTGCGCCATAGCCCTGGTTATGGCGTCTCTTTTTTTTGCCTTCGCGCCGTTTTCTCATGCGTTGCGCGCCCTTGCCGCCGTCGTTACAATGGCGTCTCTTCAACGACATTGGGTAACGCGTAACAGGGATCACCATGCCGAAGAAACGACCCTCCGCCATTGATGCCGATTTCATGCAACAGGTGGGCGCCATCGTCCTGGGCGGTGGACGCGGCACGCGGCTCTATCCACTGACGAAGGTGCGCGCCAAACCGGCGGTACCGCTTTGCGGCCGCTATCGGCTGGTGGATATCCCGTTGAGCAACTGCATTCACTCCGGCATCAAGCGCATCTCGGTGCTCACGCAGTTCAACAGCCATTCGCTCAACCGGCACATCAGCAACACCTACCGCTTCGACAATTTCACCCCTGGCTATGTTGAGGTGCTTGCCGCGGAACAGACGGATGGCGTGGGCGATTGGTTCCAGGGCACGGCGGACGCGGTGCGCAAGCAGTTGCTGCATATCCGCGACTTGAAGGCCAAATACTATCTCGTCCTCTCCGGCGACCAGCTCTACCACATGGACTACCGGGAGCTGATGGCAACGCACATCGCGAAGGGGGCGGACATTACCGTGTCCGCGCTGCCGGTCTCTCGCAAGGATGCCCCGGGCTTCGGGGTAATGAAACTGCGTGCCAATGGCCGTATCCGCGAGTTCGTGGAGAAGCCCACGGACGCTGCGGTGCTGGACACGCTGGTGACGCCGGAGAAGGTCTTTAACGACTTCGGTCTGTCCGCGGAAGGCAAGCCTTACCTGGCGTCGATGGGCGTCTATGTCTTCAACGCGGATCTGCTGGAGCGGCTGCTGATCGAACACTCCGAGTGGATTGACTTTGGCAAGGAACTCCTGCCCTATTCCCTGGCCACGCAAAATGTGGTCGCGCACCCCTTCTCGGGGTTTTGGGAAGACATCGGCACGGTGCGATCCTACTTTGACGTCAGCATGGCAATGACCTCGCCGAATCCGCCCTTCGAGCTGCACAACCCCAAGTACGAGATTCACACGCGCCACCGTGCGTTGCCCGGTGTACGTGTCGAAAACGCACAGATGCGCAACGTGATCGTCTGCGGCGGCAGCCGGATACAGCGATCGAAGATTGAAGATTCGATCGTAGGTATTCGCAGTATCGTACGCCCCGGCGCACAGATCGCACGCAGCATCATTCTTGGCAATGAGTTCTTCGAGACCGAAGACAGCAGCGGCGCGAGCGTGCCGATGGGCATCGGCCCGAACAGCAAGATCAAGAACGCGATCATCGATCACAATGCGCGCATCGGGAAGAACGTGGTGATTCGCGGATCGAATCGCCTGAAGGACCGCGACGCGGATGATTACTGTGTCCGCGATGGCATCGTGATCGTGTTCAAGAACGGCGTGATCCCCGATGGCGCGGTAATTGGGTGAGCCGCACGGCCGAGCGAGAGTTCAGCGCGCGCGAGGGCGTCCTCTTCATGCTGGCCTACGTCGGCATCCAGCTCGGTAGCGAAACCTTCAATCAGTGGGGCGTCTTCTTCTATTCGCCTCCAGAAGACAGTGGCCGTACGATCTACATCACGATCGGCCTCGCCGGCACAATGTTTATCATCGCCACCTTTTGGGACGCCATCACGGATCCACTCATCGGTTGGTGGTCGGACCTGACCCACACGCGGCCGGGCCGTATGCGCCTGATTCCGATTCGCGGCCGCCGCCGCCCCTTCATCTTCTGGGGCTCAATCCTGATGACGCTCACCTTTATCGG
>JAUIKJ010000210.1 GCA_030430835.1 Candidatus Hydrogenedentota bacterium | reverse complement strand
GCTCATCGAGGATGGCCGCTTTGACCCAACGGCCGCGGATTCGGATCGCTACACGCCACTGCACCATGCGGCGCAGCGCGACTTAATCAAGGTGGTGGAAGCATTGCTGCAGGACGAGCGGGTTGACGTCAACGCCATGAGCCGACGCGCGGCGACGCCCCTTATCGCCGCGGTGTTCAAGCGCAACACGCGGGTCGTGAAGCGTCTGCTGGCGGAGCCGGACGTGGACGTGAATCATGAATCGCGGTCGAGCGGGACCGCGTTGCACTATGCCTTGTACAACAACGATCGCGACATGACCTATCTGTTGCTGACGGATGACCGCGTGGATGTGAATGTTCGTTCGAAGCGCGGTGAGACGCCGTTGCTGGTCGGCGCGGAAAACAACGCGCTGGATGCGGTGAAGCTGCTGGTGCAGCGGCCGGAACTGCAGTATGACGTGACGAACCGACGTGGTCAGACAGCGGTAGAGGTGGCGGAAGAATATGGCAACACGGAGCTCGCGGCGTTTATCCGCGAACATATGCCGCAGGTGCCGGCGGCGTAACAGGATTCCGAGTGAAGCGTGATCCGCGAGGCAACGGGTCTCGCGGCTGCCGCCGCGAGGCATGAGCAAGCTCATGCAGTCCACATCGGCGCGCTCCCTTGACTAATCGTATTCGACTTGTGCCAGCACGAGTCCTTGCGGGGGGGCGCAGTGACAGCGGAAGGGGCCGGGGTGGGCGAGGGCTTCGGCGATGAAGCCGGCTTCGAAGCGGCCGCGGGCGATCTCGATGAGGGTGCCGGTGATGTTGCGGACCATGTGGTAGAGGAAGCCATCGCCGTGAAACTCGATACGCCAGAGATCGGGATTGTCCGCGGGGCCGATGGCGGCGCCGTGGTGGAGTTGGACCTGGTGCAGCCTGCGGACGGTGGTCTTCATCTGGCTGCCGGTGCTCTGGAAGGACGCGAAGTCATGTTCACCCGCGAACTGCGGCAGGAGCGATTCGAGTAGCGGGAGATCCAGCTTGAAGGGGACGTGCCACGCGAAGCGCGCGGCGAGGGGGTCGGCTTCCTGGCCGAGGTCGAGGGAGTAGACGTAGCGCTTGGCGACGGCAGAGAAGCGGGCGTTGAAGTCCGCACTCGCGGGCTCAAGGGAATCGATGCGAATCTCGGGGGAGAGCATCTTCGATAAGGCGTGCCGCAAGCGTTCTGGCGGGGTGCCGGGCCAGGTGCAGGAGAAGCATTGGCCGAGGGCGTGGACCCCGGCGTCGGTACGGCCGGCGCCCTGGATGGGGACGTGCACCTGCACGATGCGCTGCATTGCCGCTTCGATCTCGCCCTGCACGGTGCGGTCGTGATCCTGACGTTGCCAACCGGCGAAGTTGGTGCCGTCGTAGCGCACGATGCCTTTCAATGGAGTGTCCATCCGGGTATTGTAGGGGGCCGTGGCCCCGGGCCGCCAACAGGATGCGCGGATGAATCTCCTCGAACAATGGCATGTGCAGGAACACGGGTGTCGCAACGCGCCGCCGGTGGTCTTTCTCCATGGTTTCATGGGGCGCGGTGACGACTGGTTGCCGGTGATTGCGTTGCTGGGCACGACCTTTCGCTGTATCACGCTGGACCTGCCGGGCCACGGCAGAAACGAAATTGATGCGGGCGGCGCCTTTCCGGCGGTACTCGCCGATCTGGTGCAGATCGGCGAACAGCTGGGCTTGCACGACGCGGGGCTTGTGGGGTATTCGATGGGTGGCCGTGTAGCGCTGGCCTGGGCCCTGGCAGCACAGGCACGCTTCGCGGCGCTGGCGCTCGAATCGGCCCAGCCGGGCATCGCCGAGGCGGAGGCGCGCGCCGAGCGCCTGACGTGGGACCTGGCGCTCAGCGCCCGGCTGGAGTCCGTGGCGGACGATGCCGACGCCTTTCGGGCGTTCCTGGACGACTGGTACGCCATGCCGCTGTTTCAAAGTCTGGGTACGCGCCCGGATCTGCTGGCGCCGCTCATTGAGACGCGCCGTGAGAACGACCCAATCCAACTGGCGCGGGCCACCGCGCTGCTTGGCGCGGGCAGCCTGCCTGCGGTCTGGTCCGCTCTGCCAACGCTTGCCCCGCCGGCGCTTTGCATTGTGGGTGCGAACGACCGGAAATATTGCCGAATCGCGGAAGAGATGAGCCAACGCGGCGCGCGGATCGCAGTGCAATGCCTGGAAAATTGCGGGCATAACGTGCACCTCGAAAACCCGGAGGGGTATACTACGGTCCTGCGATGTTTTCTCGAAGCGGCGCTGCGCCCCGGCGCATGACGGCCGCCTGTCCCCCACCCTGAGGAGTTTGAACGATGGCTGCTGCGCAGTGGGTCTCTGCGAAGGAATACACGGAAATCCTGTACCACAAGGCGGAGGGTATCGCGAAAATCACGATCAATCGGCCCGAGGTACACAACGCCTTCACCCCGACGACGAACGACGAGATCAGCGATGCGCTGCGCGATGCGCGCTTCGACCCGGAAATCGGGGTGATCATCCTGACGGGCGCGGGCGACAAGGCCTTCTGCTCGGGCGGGGACCAGAAGGTGCGCGGGGAGTCGGGCTATGTGGACGCGGGCTCCGGGGCTCACCGCTTGAACGTGCTCGATCTGCACCGCCAGATCCGCACCTGCCCGAAGCCGGTCATCGCGATGGTGGCGGGCTGGGCGATTGGCGGCGGCGCGATCCTGACCTATGTGTGCGACCTGACGATTGCGGCGGACAACGCGCGCTTCGGACAGACGGGCCCGAAGGTGGGTTCCTTCGACGCGGGCTATGGCTCGTCGCACCTCGCGCGGATGGTGGGCCAGAAGAAGGCGCGGGAGATCTGGTTCCTGTGCCGGCAGTACACCGCGCAGGAAGCGCTGGACATGGGCATGGTGAACACGGTGGTGCCGCTGGCGAAGCTGGAGGAGGAGACGGTGCAGTGGTGCCGCGAGATCCTGGCGAATTCACCGATGGCGATCCGCTGCCTGAAGGCCGCGATCAACGCGGACGAAGACGGACAGGCGGGCGTGATGGAACTGGCGGGTCACGCGACCTCGCTCTTCTACCAGACCGAAGAAGGCCAGGAAGGGCGGAATGCGTTTAACGAGAAGCGCAAACCGGACTTCGGGAAGTTCCCGCGGAATCCGTAGGATGGATCGGCGGGCGGCGGAATCAGTGTGTTTCCGCGTCCGACCATGATGTATTAGCTTACATATTGACTTGAACCCACCGTCATTCCCGCGAAGGCGGGAATCCAGAAACGCGCATCGTCATTGCTGCGAAGGCACTGGATTCCCGCCTTCGCGGGAATGACGGAATGTTTGAACATCTGCGTCATCGGCGCAATCTGCGGACAAGAAATAGCGAATGTCGAGCTCTCCTAAAATCTGGATACAGGCGGCGCGGCCGAAGACGCTGGCGGCAGGGATCACGCCGGTGCTTATCGGCACAGCGATGGCCGTGGAGGCCGGGGTGTTTCATGCGCCGGCGGCTTTGTGTGCGCTCATCGGCTCCTTGCTGATTCAGATTGGCACGAACTACGCCAACGATTATTTCGACTTCGTGAAGGGCACGGACACGGAGGAGCGCATGGGGCCGCAGCGTGCGACGCAGGCCGGCCTGGTCTCCCCCGCCACCATGCGCTTCGCGACGCTGGTCGTGTTCGCGCTGGCGCTGTTGCCGGGGGCCTATCTCATCTACCGCGGCGGCGGACCGATCCTGGCGATTGGTATCGTGTCAATCATCTGCGGGGTGCTGTATACCGGCGGGCCGTATCCGCTGGGCTATCTGGGCCTGGGTGATTTGTTTGTACTGGTGTTCTTTGGTCCGGTGGCCGTGGGCGGCACCTACTATGTGCAGGCGCTGTCGTGTCCGCCGGAGGTGTTGATTTCGGGACTGGCGCCAGGCCTGTTTTCAACCGCGATTCTTACCGTGAACAACCTGCGCGATGCGGACACGGACATCAAGACCGGCAAGAAAACTTTGGCGGTGCGCTTCGGCAAAACCTTCGCGCGCTGGGAGTATGTATTGACGCTGATCGCGGGGGGCCTCGGGGTACCGCTGTACCTCGCGGTAACGACGCGCCACTGGTTTGCGCTGGCGGCGGCGCTGGCGTTGCTGCCGGCGATACCGGCGGTGCGCACGGTCTTCACGGTTGAAGGCCCGCCGCTGAACGCGATCCTCGCGCGGACGGGACAGTTGCTGCTGATCTTCAGCGTGCTGTTCAGCATCGGCTGGCTGCTGTGAAGATCACGGAGGCGGACCTGTTTCGCTACACGCTGCCGCTGCAGGCGCCGTTGCGCCTTGGGGATTTGGTGATCGAGCAGCGCGAAGGGTTTCTGCTGCGGTTGACGACGGAAGCGGGGGTGTCGGTGTGGGGCGATGCGGCGCCCCTGCCCGGGTTCAGCGCGGAGAGCCTTCCCGAAACGGAAGCGGTTCTCCGGCGCGTGCTGGATCGCCTGCAGAATGCGGCCTTACCCGAGGACGATTTCGAGACCTTTCGCGACGCCCAGGTGTTTACGGATCAAAACGATCTTTCCAATTGCTCGGCGTATTTCGCGGTCGAGTCGGCGCTGCTCGATCTCATTGCGAAATCTGGCGGCGACGCGACGCCCCTTCAGAACCGTGTGCCCGCGAAAACGATTCAGCTCAATGCACTTCTACCCGCCACGGAAGACGACGCAGCGCTACAAACCCGCGCGGCCGACGTCGTAGAGGCCGGGTATCCGGCGGTAAAACTGAAGGTGGGTGCGCAGTCACTGCATGCAGATATTCAACGTACCAAGGCCGTACGCGCCGCGATCGGGCCGGAGGTCGCGTTCCGTCTCGATGCGAACCGCGCCTGGGATCGGGAGAGCGCGTTCATATTCGCCCAGGCCGTGCGTACGTGCATGGTCGAGTACATCGAGGAACCCGTCGACGATCCGATTCTCTTGCCGGATTTTTTCGCGAAGACGGGCATGCCCTATGCCCTGGACGAAACCTTGCAGCGGCCCGCGGACGTGCTGATGCGGGGCGACGCGTTGCCGGGGGGGGCGGCGAATGCGCTGGAGTTCTTTGGCGCGCTGTTGCGCGATGCGGCGGCGTGGGTGTGGAAGCCGACCTTGCTGCAGCGGCCGATCATGGATACGGCGCTGCAACTGAATCCGAAGAAACCCGTGGTACTCAGTGGCGCCTTTGAGTCCGGCGTTGGGCATGCGGCGGTAGTGCGCTATGCGGCGGCGTATTCCGGGGCGGGTGTGCCGGTGGGGCTGGATACCTACCGCTTTCTTGGGGATGATGTTTTGCAGCATCCCTTGCCGCTGGATCGGCCGGAGGTGAAGGTGGCGGAGGTGCTTGCGGCGGCGGAATGGGTGGACCTGGCGCGGATCGAGGCGTTGTAGGAAAAATAGGGACAGTCACCTATTTTCGGAAGCAGCGATTGGTCTATCCGTAACCGGCGTCAAAAATAGGTGACTGTCCCTATTTTTCGTCATACCCACGCGGGGAAGGAAGGTGAGGGGTGGGCGTTGCGTCCGCGACTCCAGTTGATTCTTGTGCTCGAAGCACTACGTCGCGCTGGTGGATTCCCGCTTTCGCGGGAATGACGGTGGGGTCGAGTCATCGTGGATGCCCGGGAGTTCCGCAACCCTCAGGTTGTAGATCGGTTTCATGCCCGGCCCAATCGGACCACCG
>JAUIKJ010000209.1 GCA_030430835.1 Candidatus Hydrogenedentota bacterium | reverse complement strand
TGCTGAGCCTCAACCCCGTCTCCCTGCCGGATGATGGTCATGTCTTCCATGCCCTTGTCAGCGATGCGGGATCCACGGCCAGCGGCGTGTCGACCGAACTCACCAACGATGCAACCCTGCTGATCGGTGATCCGCTGCAGATTACCGACGGCCCGGATGGCACGCGGGTGTACACGGACGCGCCGGGCTTCGACCTCAGTGCGTCGTGGCAGGATGGCCTCGGCGCGATCTCCTACGCCTGGGTGCGCCGCGATCTGGCCACCGAGACGGAAACGATTGTGGAGTCGGGCGCGCCTGCAAGTGGCACCCTGACCTTGTCGATCGATCCGTCAACGCACCCGACCGGCGACTTTGAGTACATCTTCCGTATCAGCGACTTGGTGGAAACCCTGGAAGCGGTGGCGGAAGTGGAGATCGAGAACCACATCGCCATCGAGGTGGTGTCGCCTGCCGCGGAACTGGTCGCGACCGGTATCTGGACGCTGATCGCGGAGGCGCGGCAACCGGCCAGTATCGAGGTTGAGGTTAGTGGTGGGCTGGGTGAACCGGTCTACGCGTGGATGCGTGAACTGGACGCCAAGGCCCTGGTACCCATCAACGACGGCGGTACCATCAGCGGATCGGCAACGGACACCCTGTTCTTTGATCCCCTGGATGTGCTCGACGCCGGCACCTATCAGGTCGATGCGACCGACGACTTCAACGAGACGGCAACGGCGACGATTCTCTTCGAAGTCGATCCGGCCGTGCCCGCGGGCAGCGCGTTGGGGGTCTCGCTATTGGCGGCGTTCATCGCCTTGGGTGGCGCGGGTACCCTGCGGCGCCGGAAGCAATAAGTGAATAGACGGTAACCCTTGCCCCGTCACCCCCAGGTGACGGGGCTTTTTTTGTGCCGCATTCTCATCCAGGGCGTGGGCTGGACTGGCGTGCGCCGCTTGCGTAGCATGCCCTTGCCATCGCATCGCAAATGGGGGAGGTTACTGCGCTCATGACTATTCGCAATCTAGACAAGATCTTTCGGCCCAAGCGTGTGGCTATCATCGGTGCCAGCGAGAAAGCGGACAGTGTCGGCGCAACGGTGTGCCGGAATCTGCTGGAGGCGGCCTTCGCCGGGACCATCTATCCCGTAAACCCGGGATACACCACCCTCTTCGACCGGCCGGCCTATGCCAAGGTGGCGGACCTGCCTGAGACGGCTGACCTCGCCATTATCTGTACGCCCGCGGCCACCGTGCCCGGCGTCATTCGGGAATGCGGCCGCGCCGGTATCCTGGGCATCATCATCATCTCCGCGGGGTTTCGCGAAGCCGGCGAACAGGGACTCGCACTCGAGGCGGAACTGCGCAAAGCCCGCGCAGAATTCGACGGCATGCGGATCGTCGGTCCAAACTGCCTGGGCATCCTCGCGCCGCATGCCAAGCTGAATGCCAGTTTCGCGACCGGCATGCCGCAGCCCGGCCGCATCGCCTTCATATCCCAGTCCGGTGCCTTGTGCTCGTCGGTGCTGGATTGGGCAATCAGTGAGAGCGTGGGCTTCTCGCACTTTGTATCCATTGGCAACATTCTCGATGTAACCATCGCAGACCTGATCGACTATTTCGCGAGCGACAGCGCCACGGATGCGATCATCCTCTATATTGAGTCCATCCGCGAGGCGCGTCCCTTCCTTTCCGCGGCGCGGGCCTACACGCGCAAGAAGCCGATCGTGGCCTACAAGGCCGGACGCTTCGAAGAATCGGCGAAGGCCGCGGCTTCGCATACCGGCGCCATGGCCGGCGTGGACGATGTCTACGAAGCCGCCTTCAATCGGGCCGGTATCGTGCGCGTATATCAGCTGGATGATATGTTCGACTGCGCGGAACTGCTGGCACGGCACACGACGCCGCGGGGCGCACGACTCGCGATCGTTACAAATGCCGGCGGACCCGGCGTCATGGCGACCGACGCGCTCATCGAGCGAAAGGGGGTGCTGGCCGAACTGTCGGAGGAGACACTGGGCAAGTTGAACGATGTACTGCCCGCATCGTGGTCGCACGGGAATCCGGTCGATATTCTGGGTGACGCCCCACCGGAGCGCTACCGCGATGCGCTGGGTATCGTGATGGCTGACGACGGTGTGGATGCGGCGGTTGTCGTGTTGTCGCCGCAGGCCATGACGGATCCGACGCGGGTCGCCGAGATGGTCATCGAAGCGGCGGGAGATACGACCAAGCCGATGCTGACGGCATGGATGGGCGCAGGCCGGGTGGCAGAGGGCATCGAGCGATTGAATGAAGCGGGGTTGCCAACCTACAGCTACCCGGAGCAGGCGGTGCGCGCCTTCATGTACCTCGTCTCCTTCGCCCGGAACCGGCAGGTGCTCTACGAGACCCCGCGCAATCTGCCGGTGGAGTTTGCGCTCGAACGCAACAAGCTCCGCGCCGTGTTTGACACCATTCTCAGTGAGGGGCACGACATGTTGAGCGAAGGTATGTCGAAAGCCCTGCTCGAAGCCTATGAGATTCCTGTCACGAAGCCCTATGCGGCCCACTCCACGGACGATGCGGTCACACTGGCAGCGCGAATAGGCTACCCTGTCGTCCTGAAGATCCTGTCTCCCGACATCTCACACAAGACGGACGCCGGTGGCGTGGAACTGAATCTCCCGAACGAGACCGCCGTGCGCGCGGCCTATGACCGCATTATGGCAGGCGCGAAGCGATACGACAGTGAAGCACGGATCGATGGCGTGGCCGTACAGCGTATGGTGACCTCACCCGTCGCCTTCGAGATGATTCTCGGGGCGAAGCGCGACCCCGTCTTCGGGTCCGTGCTGGTGGTCGGTGCCGGCGGAGTTCAGGCGGAATTGCTCGGCGATCGAATGCTCGAACTGCCGCCCCTTGGGGAACGACTCGCCCGGCGCATGCTGGAATCACTGCAGTCCTGGCCGCTGCTCAATGGCTATCGCGGCCGTGCGGCAATGAACGTGGACAAGCTGCTCGAAGTCTTGATGCGTTTTTCCTATCTGGTGGCAGACTACCCCGAGATTCTGGAGATGGACATCAACCCGCTGTTGGTCACGCCGGACGAAGTGATTGCGCTCGATGCGCGAATCGCGCTGGATCACCAGGCACTGTTGTATCCGGCGAAGTCCTATTCCCACCTGGCTATCCGTCCCTATCCGGAGGAGTACAAGCGCACGGTGAAACTCAAGGATGGTCGAAGCGTGTTGCTGCGCCCCATCAAGCCCGAAGACGAACCCATGTGGCACGAACTGCTGGCGGCCTGCTCGCAGCAATCGCTGTGGTTCCGCTTTCGCTATCTCTTTAAGGAGGCCACACATGACATGGCGGCCCGCTTCTGTTTTATTGACTACGACCGTGAGGTCGCCATCGTGGCTGAGGAGGGCGAGGACGATGCGCGCCGATTGCTCGGCGTGGGGCGGCTCGTCGCGGATGTGGATCACCGCGACGCGGAGTATGCCGCACTCATCGCCGACGAGGCGCAGGGGATCGGTCTCGGTTCCGTGCTCACCGACTACTGTCTCGAGATCGCCGGGCGGTGGGGGATAGGGAGTGTGCGCGCCGAGACCACGACCAATAACCAGCGGATGATGGCCTTGCTCAGGCACCGTGGTTTCCGCTTCGGAACGCCTGAAGGCAACGAGATCCTGGCCATCAAAGACTTGAAGAAGGACTCTGAGACACCATGACGAATGCATTGGTTTGGCGCGCGGTGTGTGCCGCCATGATGGGACTGATGTTCAATGCCGCCGCGGACGGAGCGGCCTTCCTTGCCGCGCCGACGTATGTGGCGGCTCCGGCACCGGAGCACGCGGTCTCAACGCGTGCCTTTCAGGGCATACCCAGTCTCGCCGTGTCGGACGGGGGACGGCTTTGGGCGACATGGTACGCCGGCAAGACCCCCAAGGAAGACGAGAACAACTACGTTGTCCTTAGCACCAGCGGTGATGGTGGCGCTACCTGGAAAGAAGTGCTGGTGGTGGACCCTGACGGTGACGGCCCCGTGCGCGCCTACGACCCCGAGCTCTGGATCGCGCCCGACGGCAAGCTCCGGCTCATATGGGCGCAGGCCATCGGACACGAGGGTACGGTGGCTGGCGTCTGGTTTCTGGAGACCGACGCCCCCGAATCGGAGGAACCGGCGTGGGGCACGCCCCGGCGAATTACCGACGGCATCATGATGTGTAAGCCCACCGTGCTGAGCACGGGCGAATGGGCCCTGCCCGCCTCCACCTGGCGCGCAACGGACCACAGTGCCCGGATGATTATCTCGACCGACGCAGGAGAAACCTGGTCCCTGCGCGGGGCGTGCAACGTTCCGCAACCCGACCGTGCCTTCGACGAGCATATGTTTGTCGAGCGTAGGGACGGTTCGATCTGGTTGCTTGCCCGTACGCGCTACGGCATCGGCGAGAGCATCTCGACGGACCGCGGCGTCACCTGGCCCGAATTGACCCCCTCGAAGATCGCGCACCCCAGCGCGCGCTTCTTCATTCGCCGCCTCAACAGCGGCAACCTGCTGCTCGTGAAGCACGGCCCGATTGAGACCCCGACCAAGCGCTCCCACCTCACCGCCTACCTCTCCGCCGACGACGGCGCGACCTGGATCGGCGGACTGATGCTCGACGAACGCGAAGGCGTCTCCTACCCCGACGGGCAACAGACGGAAGACGGCACCATCCGCATCATCTACGATCGCGACCGCACCGGTGCGCGTGAGATCCTGATGGCCACCTTCGAGGAGGAGGACGTCGTGTCAGGGGAGACGGTGACGGGGGATTTCCGGTTAAGACAGGTCGTGAGCCGGTACCCAGTGAAATAGCGTATCGAAGATGGGCCGGTCTCGCGACCGGCCCATAGGGGAACTCTTGCTGGGTTGTGGGCTCGTGCCCTTACCCCGCCTTCGCCGCATGTACCTTCACGCTCACCACCGAATCGGCGGCGCTGGAAACGCCGGGCAGCCACTTTGCCAGCTGGACGTAGGTGCGTAGTGTTGGATCGGCTTCGAGGCTGTCGAGTCCATAGTGGGTCTCACTGACCACCGCGACCCCGCTGAACCCCGCGTCGCGCATCGCGGCGAGGTAGTCCTCCTTGCGCATCGCACCGGCGATACACGCGCTGTAGAGCGCTGCTGATCGCCGAATGAACCAGGGCAGTTTCTCCAGCAGCACGATGTCGGACACGTAGACCCGGCCGCCGGGTTTGAGCACGCGGAAGGCTTCGCGGAAGACCTGCGGCTTGTCGGGGGAGAGGTTGATGACGCAGTTGGAGATAATCGCGTCAACGCTTCCGTCGTCGATGGGTAAGTCCTCGATTTGGCCCTTGCGGAACTCGACGTTGTCGTAACCGCCCTTGGCCGCATTTGCGCGGGCGCGCTCGAGCATGGGGTCCGTCATGTCCACGCCGATGACGTGGCCGCTCTTGCCGACGCGTTGCGCCGCAAGGAAGCAATCGAAGCCGCCGCCGGAGCCGAGGTCGACCACCGTCTCGCCCGGTTGCAGCGAGGCGAGCGCGAGGGGATTGCCGCAGCCGAGACCGAGGTTCGCGCCCTCCGGCGCGGCGGCCATTTCTTCCTGCGAGTAGCCCACCATGGCGCTCACCTGCTCCGCCACGGCCTTGCGCGCCGCGCCGGGGCCACAGCAACCGCCAGTGTTTTGCTCCGAAATCTTGCCGTAACGCTTGCG
>JAUIKJ010000208.1 GCA_030430835.1 Candidatus Hydrogenedentota bacterium | reverse complement strand
GTTACATCCACCCGCTCTACGGTATCGATGGCGAGATGATGACCGAGGACTTCCCGCGCGACCACTACCACCACCGCGGCATCTTCTGGTCCTGGCCGGACAGCAGCGTCGGCGGCAAGCTCCTCGACAACTGGGAACTGGACAGCGCCCGCAGCTACAAAATCAGCACAACGACCTCGATCGACCGCGCCACGACCATCACGCTGGATGACGGGGCGGCCGTTTCCCACAATAAATCCGCCGCAATCCTGTCGGCCATCAGTTTCTGGGCGTTGGACGAGGCGCCCGACAGCGCCGTGATCGAGGAGAACGTCCTCATGACGGCACACCCCGCCAACAAAGGCGCGCGCGCCATCGACTTCGATCTGGTCTTCAAGAACGTCTGCGACGAAGAAGTCGTCATTCGCGGCGCGAAGACCGACGACAAGGGCTACGGCGGCTTCGGCGTACGCCCGAACTCCGAGCGCATCCCCTTCACCTTCACCAGCCGCCACGGTAAGCTCAAGGGAGAACACCTCGAACACGACTCGGCATGGGTCGACGCGTCGTATCCCTTGGTGCGCAAGGGCGAAGAGAAGTCCGGCTTCGCCATCTTCCAGCACCCGGACAACCCCGGCTACCCCCACCCCGGCTGGCTCATCCGCATGTACGGATTCCTCGGCCAAAGCTGGCCCCACCGAGAGCCGCACACCCTCCAGCCCGGCGACAGCTTCCGCCTCCGCTACCGCCTCTACATCCACCGCGGCGACGCGGAGGAAGGCAAGGTGGAGGAGGCCTTTGAGGTGTACACGGCTACGGCAACCCGCTAACTTCGCGGCAGGTTCCGTTAAATCGCAATCATCGGGGGCACCCCGTATCCGGTACCCCTCCGGGTGTCGTCTTCCTTGCAAGGCACGGCGTTACTCCCCTATTGCACATCATCACCTGTATACGGGGATTCGAGAATGCACCGTCTCAACCTGCGTCTTCTGTGCATCCTGAGTCTAATCGCAATTGCTGCGCTGCCATCGAACGCAGACAACGGCACTACAGATGAGTCCAGTGGCGGCGATTCCAACGGATTGCATTGGCGTATCGAGCACGGGAAGGTTTATGTCTTCGAGAAGGAGTCGCCCGTCCTTGTCTTCAACCACGCCTTCGTCGAAGCGCCGGAGGGCGTTGATGCCGAGCAACGACGCCGCGGCTATATCCACCCGCTCTATGGCCTCGACGGTGAAGTGCTCACCCAGGACTTTCCGATTGACCACCGACACCACCGCGGCGTGTTCTGGGCATGGCCCGACACGACGATCGGCGACAAACCGCTTAACACTTGGGCCCTGCGCGGCGCGCGTACACACCCAATCAGCCTTGCTGTTCAGTTACCCGTGAACCCCGAAGCGCGATCCATCACCATCCACGCGATCAGCGTCTGGGCGCGCGACAACGAGAAGATACCATTGCTCACCGAGTACGCTTCCATGACGATCCAGCCCGAAAAGAACGATGGCCGAATCATCGATTTCAGTTTGCGTTTCGAAAACTATACGCAAGAAATCATCACGATTCGGGGTGCCCAGACCGAAAACAAGGGCTACGGCGGCTTCGGTGTCCGAGCAAACGCCACACGCGCTCCCTTTCGTTTCACGGGGAAGGACGGCCCCATCGACGGAGACCAACTGGAATACCCATCGCCGTGGATTGACGTTTCATTCGCCACGGGAAACGGCGGCGAGAAACAATCCGGTCTCGCCATATTCCAGAACCCCTTGCAACATGGCTACCCCAATGACGGTTGGCTGATTCGGCACTACGGATATCTCGGCGCCTCGTGGCCGCACCGGGAGCCGTTTGACCTCGAGCCCAGTACTTCCTTCGGCCTCGGCTATCGACTCTACATTCACCGGGGCGACGCCGATGCCGGAAACGTCGCGGGGGCCTTCGAGGACTATGTCCATCAAACCAACGTCCTCGAGTTCCTCACCACCGGAGCAGGCCCATTGGTGGAGTAGGCGCCCGGCTGCGGCATACGCCCCCGCATTGACCGCCCGATCGCCCCAAGAATGGATGTGCAATGCAGACGCTCGAATAGTGCACCGCCGCTGCTCACGAGGGTGGTATGATAGAATAATTTCGCTAGACGCAGTCGCCCTCAACCGGAGCAAGTTTGATGGACATCCAACTGGAATCCGAGTGGAAGACGTACATTGAAGATCACGTGCGCAGCGGCAAGTACCACACGGAAAGTGAAGTCATACACGACGCGCTACGATTGTTGCAGCAACAGGAACAATCCATTGCCGCGCTGCAGCAGGATCTTACCCAAGGCAGGAACGACCTCGACAATGGACTTTACCGCGAATTGGATGCGGCGGATATCGCAGACTATTTTGAGGACGTAGACCGTCGCGGATTGGAACGACTACAGAAAAAGGGCGCATCGGCTCAGTGAGTCGATTCCGGATTTCGCAAGCAGCGGAAGACGACCTCGACCTAATCTGGGGCCATGTCGCCGCCGATTCGCCAGACGATGCGGCGAAACTCATGCGTCGCTTGGCCAATGCCTTCGCACGGTTGGCAGAATTTCCAGGTATTGGCCTGAACAACGACGCGGTACATCCAGGGTTCCTGCGCTTTCCGGTCGGGAAATACGTTGTCTACTTCGACGTGGGTCCCGACCTAATTGAGATCGTTCGCGTCCTCCACGCAGCCCGTGACATTGAGCGCATCGTCGACTCAGACTGACGCCGCCGAACCCGCTCTACGTATCTACGTGATCGCTTGCGGGTTTTCAGGTCATATCCTATACTGGAGCCATCGGAAATCCCGACCGGAGTACGCGCCATGCCACCGCTGATGCAACGCCTGCACGCCCTGCGCCGCCATATCTGGCTGGGTCAGGGCCTGCGCTATGCCGTCAATGCGCTCCTCGTGGCGGGCATCGCCGCCTGTGTATGGCTCCTCGCGGCGCGGCTCTTCGCCCTCCCGGGCGACGCCGCCATCGTGGCATCGCTTCTCTTCGCCGCCGGTTTCGTGGCCGCCATCGGCTGGGCGATCTACAAGCGTCCCGACATCAAGCAGGCCGCCCTCGCCGCCGACCTCCGCCTCGGCCTGCGTGAACGCCTCACCTCCTCGCTCGAACTTCAGGGGGCCGAAGGCCCGATGGTCGAAGCCGTCCACCGCGACGCGCTCCACCACGCGATGAACCTTGATGCTCGCGAGCAGTTTCCGCTCGTACCCCCGCGCACCCTGCGCTGGGTCGCGGTCCCGGTGATTCTCTTCGGACTGGGCTACATGTTCCTGCCCGAGTTCGATCTCTTCGGTCATCAGGAGCGCGAAGCACAGGCGAAGGTCCAACTCGCGGCGCGGGAGCTCAAGGCCAAGAAACTGAGCAACACGGCCAAGGCCCTCAAGCCCGCGGATCCCGCGGCCACCGAGCCGCTGGCCCGCACCGCGCAGGAGATTGAAAGTATCGCCGAACAACTGCGCCACGGCGAGATGACCGAGAAACAGGCCATCGCGAAGCTCTCCAACTTGCAGGACACGCTGGCCACGCGCCGCGAGGCGCTACAAAGCAGTATGGCCCTCCCCAAATTTCCCGGCGACGCCTCGAAGTTCGGCCCGACCAAGGGCATGGCCGATGACCTCGCGAATGGCCGCGCGGCCGCGGCGGCACAGAAGGCGAAGGAACTGAAGAAGAAGCTGGCCGAAGGCACGCTGGGTGAAGACGAGAAGAAGAAGATCGCCGAAGAACTCAAGAAGATGAGCGAGATGCTCGGCAAGAATTCGAAGATCGGCGAGGCCCTCGCGCAGGCGCTGGCCGAGGCGGGCCAGAATCTCGACGCGAACAGCCTCGACGGCGCGCTCAGCGCGATGGAGGACATGCAGCTTTCCTTGGAAGACCTCGCCTCCGCACTGGAACAAATGGCGAAGATGGACGCCGCCATGGCGGAACTCGGCGAATGGAAGCAGGACCTCATGGGCCCCAGCCAGTACTGCCGCGACTGCGGCAAGAAGCTGAAGCCCTGCAAGAACCCCGGCAATTGCAAGAGCGAATGCGGCGGCGACCACGAGTGCGCGGGCGCATGCAGCGCGGGACAATGCAGTGGTTCAGGCCGTGGTGCCTACCGCGCGGGTATTGCCGTGAGTTTCGGCAATGGCATGGGCGGTCCCGGTCAGGGCCGGGGCAGTCAGGTAGGTGAACTGCCGGACGCCGGGGGGGACTTCAAGCCCACGGTTGCCCCCGGCAGCATGACCAAGGGCAAGATGCTGGCGAATATCCTCCAGAAAGGCGCGCCGGAGACCGGTGGCGAGGCCACGGCGGAGTTCGTGCCGGGTGCCTTCGTCGAGGTGCAGCAGCAGGCGGAGAACGCCCTCACCAAGGAAGAGATCCCCGACGGCGCAAAGGAATTCGTCCGTCAATATTTCGGTGCCATCGATCCTGCGGCGGAGTCCGCGGACGAATCGGTGCACGATCACGAGCACGAGTAATTTTGGGACCGTGGCATCATTCTATCATCGCCTCATCCCCGTATGCGTCAGAAAATGCAGTGAATACCGCGTTGGTCTAAGGAGTATGGGCTGAAGTTGCGGCTGGCGCAGCGGGAGCGCTTCCCGCTGAAGGGGGCCGGCGCGCCGCGAGTGGACACCAGGGACGGCGAAATCACCTTGAAGCGGCGCACATTTCTGACGCTTGCGGCGGGCTCCGTACTCGCCGCATGCAGTGGCGGGTCACGCATGGTCCCGCCCGTGGTGCATTGGGGCGAAGAGGGCCTGCGCGACGGCGCCTTCCTGCACCCCCGCGCCATCGGCGTCCACGAAGGCGAGGTCTATGTCATCGACAAGACTGGCCGGATCCAGGTCTTCACCACCACCGGCGAACTTCTTCGCATCTGGTCCACGCCGAGGTACGACAACGGCACCCCCACCGCCATCGCCTTTCACGATGACCGCGTGATCATCCCCGACACCCACTACAGCCGAATCCTCGAATACAGCCCCGCGGGGGAACTTCTCGATGAATGGGGCAGCTACGGTAGTGAAACGGATCGCTTCATCTACCCCACCGGACTCCGCCGCGATACGGCGGGAAATTACTTCATCAGCGAGTACGGCGAGAACGCGGAGCGCGTACACGTTTTCACACGTGATCATGTATTCGCGCGCCAGTGGGGATCGCACGGCACGGAGGATGGCCAGTTCAACCGGGCCATGGCCCTCGACCTCGGCCCGGGCGGCAAGATCTACGTCGCCGACACCGCGAACCACCGGGTGCAGGTTTTCACCAAAGACGGCAGCCATGTGATCACCTACCAGCAGCACGGCGGCCAGACCCTAAAGTACCCGCACGATCTCTGTGTCGACGAGGATGCCGCGGTCTATGTCGCCGAATACGGCAACCACCGCATCACCCGCATTGCTCCTGATGGCGCATTCCGCTTCCTCGGCATGCCCGGCCGCGCGGCGGGCGCGTTCAATGCGCCGCGCGGCGTGGCCATCGCGGACGGAAAGGTCTACGTCGCAGACACGGACAACCATCGCATTCAGGTCTTCCCCGTGGAGGCCTTCGCATGAGTCTGCTCCCCCGCTTCGCCGACCCGGCATACTTGCTTCTATTGCCAGTCCTCTTGGCCCTCGCGATCGGGCTCGGCCTCAAGGTCCAGTCGCTCCATTCCTCGCGCAAGTTTATCGCCATCACCCTGCGCTGCATC
>JAUIKJ010000207.1 GCA_030430835.1 Candidatus Hydrogenedentota bacterium | reverse complement strand
TTAAATATTTACTTTACATGGATTGGTAAGATGTCAAAACGCAAAAGAAAAGAACCTGAAAAATTAAGATCTTACGGGTACGTGCGTGTGTCCACCGAAGACAACGACGAAGAAGTGCTCAACGCTTCCGTGTTCGATGATGGCTCCGAGGTGGGCGATGAGAAGTGGGACGAGAGCCAGAACGGATCGGGTGAGTTCGGTGTTCCCGGCGCGGGCACCTGGCGCGCGACCGTGACCTTCTTCCAAAAGGGTGCGGACACCGAAGTCCACTACCGCCTCGACGGCGTGGGTGGCAGCCCGGACCTCGTAGCCCCGGGCGTCGAAACCTTCACGGGCGCCACTGTGCAGAGCAGTTTTAACCAGGTCCGTCTCTTCTGCCGCCGGCCGCTGGCGAGCATCGACAATATCGTCATCAGCCAGGACACGGAAGCCCCGGCCATCACGCTGCTGGGCGATGCGATCGTCAACCTGAACTGTGGCGACGCCTACACCGACGCCGGTGCCACTGCCGCGGACGGGCTTGAAGGTGATCTCACGGCCGAGATCGTCACGGACAACCCGGTGAATACGAGTGTGGCCGGTGCCTACACCGTGACCTACGACGTGGTCGACAGCTCCGGCAACGTCGCTACGCAAGTGACGCGCACGGTCAATGTCGCCAACAACTGCCCAAGCATCGTCATCACGCCCTTGAGCGCGCTGAACCAGACCATTGAAGAGGGCGGCGCAACCCCGGCGACCTTCGCAATCTCGGCGGTGGGCAACGGCACCCTGAACTACCAGTGGTTCTTCAACGACGGCGCAAAGGCACCGGTCGCCATCAGCGGTGCGAACGCCGACAGCTACACGATTCTCTCCCCGACGATTGCCGACACGGGTACCTACTACGTGGAGGTCACCGACGATTTCGACACCACGCAGTCGCCGAACTTTAACCTCACGGTGGTCGCGGCCCTGCCCGCGGCCAACGGTGTGGGCCTTGCACTGATGGCCTTCTTTGCCGCGCTGTGTGGCGCGACAATGTTGAACCGCAAGAAACTCAGCTAGTACCCCGCACGGGTTCCCGGAACCCGAGAACATAGCCCGCAGGCGGCCCGTTCCCGAGACGGGCCGCTTCGCTATTCAGCCCCAGGAGACCCACCCATGAAACGACTGATCGCAATTTTTGGCCTGGCGCTGTCCGGGTGTATCAGCGTGCAGAAGGACGTTGCGGTCGTGGCGACGCTGGAGACGGCGTCGACCCCCGGCGGCGGCGATGCGGCGGATGACCCCTGTGTCTGGGTGCATCCGGAGCGGCCCGCGGACAGCCTGATCATCGGCACGGACAAGGATGGTGGGCTGATGGTCTTCGACCTGACCGGCGGGCTGCTGCAGTACTTCGACGGGGTGCAGCCCAACAACGTCGATCTCCGCTACAACTTTCCCTTTGGGGGCCGCACCGTCGACATCGTGGTCGCCGGGGACCGGCAATCCAACACCGTCGCGGTGTGGATGGTGGACGCGGAGGCGCGCCGGGTACGCCCCCTATCGATCGGCCGAATTAGAACGGGGCTGTCCGAAGTCTACGGATCCTGCCTGTACCGGAGTGCGCGCGATGGCGCGTTCTATGTCTTCGTCAACTCGAAGGACGGTGTCGTAGAGCAATGGCGCCTGCGGGCCGAGGGCGACACGGTGCAGGCCGATCGGGTGCGTTTTTTCGACGTGGGAGAACAGACCGAAGGCTGCGTCGCGGACGACAGCCTCGGCGTCTTTTATGTGGGGGAAGAAACGCATGGGATCTGGCGCTACGGCGCGGAGCCTGCGGATGGCGATGCGCGCATCCAGGTGGACCAACCCACACCGGCGGGACATTTCACGCCGGACGTCGAAGGGCTGACGCTGTACACCGGCCCGGGCGACGCGGGCTACCTCATCGCATCAAGCCAGGGCAGTAACGATTATTGTGTCTACGAGCGCGCAGCGGGCAATCGCTACCTCGGCCGTTTCCGGATCACCGATGGCGCCATCGACGGCACAAGTGAGACAGACGGCATCGACGTGACCACGGCGGCGCTTGGGCCGCGCTTCCCGCGGGGCGCGTTTGTTGCGCAGGACGATGTGGACGACCAGGGCAACCAGAACTTCAAGCTTGTGCCCTGGCCCGCCATCGCCGCGTCCTTCCGTCCACGACTCGAGGTGTTCACACCATCGGATCCTCGCCTAACACAAAACTAATTCACTCGCAATACCGCCCTTACATGCGGCACGTACCCTTGCGCCGGAAGTGTTGGGCTGCAATTCTACGGAGGCGACTTCATGCGCAAGAACGGTTTCACCCTGATCGAACTGCTGGTGGTCATTGCGATCATTGGCATCCTGGCGGCAATTCTCCTGCCGGCCCTGGCCCGTGCGCGCGAAGCAGCACGGCGCGCAAGCTGCCAGAACAACCTGAAACAGTGGGGCCTCATCTTCAAGATGTACTCCAATGAGGCGCGCGGCGAATTGTGGCCGGGCTACACCAGCATCTCCCCCGGCTACAAGCATGAGCAGGTGCTCCCGGATATCCGCGGCCTGTTCCCGGAATACTTGACCGATGCCGCGATCTCGATCTGCCCGTCGGACAGCGGTGCGGATGCCAGCGCCTACAGCGGCCAGATCCTCGAGTTCACCAGCGGGCTCGAACAGATTCAGAACCAGATTGCAGCGGGACAGGCCACCTCAGACTGTATTCTCGCGCACCTGAGCGTGGCCCGCTCCTACGCCTACATCGGCAATGCGACCACCACGCCAACGCAGGGGTCGATCGTCTTCAAGGCCAACGAGGAGGCCTTTGAGGAAGCACGCGACGACAACGAAAACGCGATGATGAACCTCGGTCCGGGCTGCGCCTACAACAACATCACCTTCGAGGACGGCGGCGTGCGCACCGGCACCTTCGAACTGCCGGGCAACGCGCGCTACACCTACGGCGCCGACTACGGTTGGTACACCAACCTGCAGGGCGACATCGACGTGGCGAACGCCTTCACCAATGGCGAGCGCGCCCAGGACGATGGCACCATCACCCCGGATGTGCTGTACCGGCTTCGCGAGGGCATCGAACGTTTCCTCATCACGGACATCAACAACCCCGCCGCTTCCGCGCAGGCGCAGAGCACGATTCCGGTCATGCTGGATTCTTGGGCGCAGAGCGGCAAGTACGACGATGGCGGCGCGGCGGTAATCCGCACAGAGGTCTTCAATCATCTCCCCGGCGGCGGCAACGTGCTGTATCTCGATGGCCACGTCGGCTACCTGCGCTATCGCGACGGTTATCCGCTCGTGAACGGCACGGTCGGTGAAGGCCGCGACTTCAGCGAACGTCTTGCCGACGGCATGTGGGACTAAGGCTGGCGCAAGACTTTGGCGAAGGCCGGTCGGGGTATCCTGCCCGGCCTTCGTATTTTCTATCACCCCAATGTTTACTACCGCCCCGATTCGCGTCATTCCCGCGAAGGCGGGAATCCAGTGCGCGAAGCGCCCACAAACCGATCTGCGCCGCCAGGCGCATCCATCTCGACATGCTTCGCCGCACCCCAACCCCTACCGATGTTCCGAGCGCTTGTTGCACGTTCTCTGGATTCCCGCCTTCGCGGGAATGACGGGTGGGGGCTGTTGGCACGCCTCCTCGCAGAACGCTAACGCGACACTAAAGGGGCCCAAACCTGCACGGGATATTCTTCGCGACGCTATCGCGCTGCGGCGATACGCATTCGGTTTCCATCAATTTTCCAAGGGAGGAATTATCATGGCGATCATGGACTGGAAGAAGCTGCTTCGCGCCGCCGCCTGTGGCACGCTGGCATGCGGCTTCGTGGCGACGGCGGGCGCGCAAGCCGCGTTCAACTTTGACGATCAGGTCATCCTGCGTGATGACGACACCAACGGCGACGACTCGAACCAGTACGTGCGCGTGGCGGTGGATGGCGACGTGGCGATCGCGGTGTGGCAGACGCTGAACAGCGCCCTTACCTGGGATGTGTTCTACAGCCGCACCACGGACGGCGGTGACACCTGGAGCGCCGACGTGAAGCTGACGAACCAGGCGATCAGCGCGGGCAAGGACGACATCGACCCGCGCGCCATCTTCGACGACGGCGAACTGATGATCACCTGGTCGAACGGCGACGCAAACAGCGGCGATATCTACTACGCGCACTCCACGAACTTCACAACGGCGCCGGATACGGGATCGATCAGCTTTACGAGCGGTGTGGTCTACGAGGGCGTGGGGACGGAAGAAGTGGGTGCGATGGCTGCAGCGGATGCAAGCGGCAACTGGGTCATCGTCTATGAGGGTGAGAACGCCTCCCCCGCCGACCCGGACGACACCTACGACATTTATGCGGTTCGTTCGACCGACGACGGCGCCACCTGGAGCGCGCCGGTACTGGTGAACAACGATGCGAACGACAACGGTGAAGACGGTGATTGCCGCGTGACCTACGGCGGGGGCAGCTTTGTCGCCATCTGGAAGAGCGAATCCGACATGGGCGGCACGGTTGGTACCGACGAAGACATCTTCGTTTCCGCCAGTGCCAACGGCCTGAGCTGGTCGGCTGCACCGATCGCGATTACCCCCTGGGCCGCCACGGACGACGACGATGACGACAACCCGATGATCACTTTCGCGAACAACAAGTTCGTGGCCTGCTGGCAGTCCGGCTTCGACGACGGCAACGTGGGCGACGACGCGGACATCGTGCTTGCCGTGGCGGATGCCGTTGACCTGATGGACTGGACGGTGGTCTTCGCGCCGGATGCGGCGACGGATACGGCCGACGACGAGGATCCCTGGATCGCCGGCAGCGGCAACGGCTCAGTGATGTGCGTATGGTCCTCCGAAGAAGACGGCGACTTCGACATCGAAGCGGCCTTCTCAACGGACCTGAGCAACTGGATCGCTTCCGGTGGCCCGATCAACAGCGGTGGCGTGGGTGAAGACGATGACGACGAGAAGCCCGGCATCGCCGGGGGCGACCGGGCGACCTTCTTTGCATCCTGGCCGCCGGACGAAAAAGACGCCGCGGTAGCGCGCACAATCAACGCGGCCGCCGACCTGTCCATCACCGGTCAGGCGACCGTGGCCGTGGGTGGCGAGCTGGCCCTCACGGCAAACATCGGCGGATTCCTGGCCCCGGTCACGACGCAGTGGGTGAAGGACGACACGGATCTCACAGGTGAAACCGGCCTCCAGTTCCTCGTCCCGGGTGCGACGGTGGGCGACGCGGGCAACTACCAATTTCGCGTGGAAGATGCCAGCAAGGGCATCTTCGTTTCGCCGGTGTTCACGGTCAGCGTGGTGCCGCAGCTCCCGGTGAGCGGCCTGGTGCTGATTCCGGTGTTTGCGATGGCCGGCGCCGCGGTGCTGGTACGCCGCCGCAAGTAGCTCATTCCAGGGCCTTCACGCCCGCCATTCATATCGAGGCCCCGTGCAGCGCTGCGCCGCACGGGGCCTTGCTCGTGTTTGTTGCTTACGCGCAGAGACTAGTTCGTCACGTCCACGTGGAACACGCCGGTGCGCTCTTCGCCGGAGGTATCAAGGATCTTCAGCGTCACGGGGTAGCGGCCTGGCGCAGTAAAGGTGTAGGTAGTCCGGAAGTCTTTCGCGCGCTTGCCGTCGCCGAAGTTCCATTCGACTTTCTTGATGGAATCGGTGGGATCCATGCGGACCGCCTGTCCGGCGGGAAACATCTCGGAGAGACGCAGCGGCAACCGGCC
>JAUIKJ010000206.1 GCA_030430835.1 Candidatus Hydrogenedentota bacterium | reverse complement strand
GCCGGGCCCTGCTCGCGCACCCACGCGAGCAATCGCGCCGCCGTGCGGCCGGTATCAAGGATGTCCTCAACGAGCAACAGATGCCGCCCTCCGAGCGCAATGTCTGGGGTGTATTTCAGTTCCACCGTGCCCGTGCTCTCGGTGCCGGCGTAACTCTTTGCGCAGATGAAATCAAGCGCGATGGAAGCTTGAAGCCCTTGGAGCAGTGCCATCGTAAACGGCGCCGCGCCCTTGAGAACACACAGGACACACAGGTCCCGGTCCGCGTAGTCGCGCGAAATCTCATTGCCAAGCTCGGCAATACGTACTTGCAACGCTTCCGCGGGTATGAAAGCTTCCCTACTCAGCCGCATTCCTCACCTCAATCTCCAGCACCCGGCGGGTGCGTTCGCCGACTGCAAACCTTCCGTCGACCGCGTGGCCCACGATCCACACGATATCCGTTTCGGTGGCGATGAGGGGAATCCGGTCGCGCTGCGGCGCGGGGACGCCCTTGTCGACGAAGTAGTCCTGCAACTTGCGCGAGCCCTCCATCCCCAACGGGGTGATCCGGTCGCCGTCGCGGCGTGTGCGTACGAACACGGAAGTCCCCACCACATCGGCATCACAGAGCTGCCGGGCGGGTGTGCAATAGGTCCTCAGGAACGCCGCGTTCTCATGATTCCCCCGCGGACGACGCGTCACGGTGAAGCGGTATCCAAGGGCCTCCGTCTCGCCGGAGAGTGTGAGCGGGCGGGGAGCAACAATACTTGCGTCCTGATCCACAATCTCGACGAGTTCTTTTCCACGGTAGAGCTGAACCGCACCACCAGCATCGAAGTACTTCCCGGTCTCGGAATGTGTCGCGAATGCTGCCGCAGCACGCAAGCGGTCGCTGTCGAGATCCACGCCCACGTACCAGAGCCACTGCTGTATCACACGGCGCTGAATGACCTCCGGATAGTCTGCCAGTATGGTCGGGTTAATCCGGCCCTTCTCATCAATAACATTTTCTGCCGCGTCGTCACTGATCGCATCGAGCAGCGCCGCGTCCTCGCGCAGGTTATCCGCCATCCGGCACAGCGCCGCCGCGAGCTGTGGGTTGTAGTCGCGTTGCAGCTGTGGCAACAGTTCATGACGTACGCGATTGCGGAGGAAATCGGTGTCCGCGTTGGAGGCGTCCTCACACCAGGGAAGGTCCTGCGCTTCAAGCCAGGCCATAATCTCAGATCGGGTACAGCGGAGCAGCGGCCGAACGATGCAGACGTCGTCTTCCTGACGGAAGGGCGGGATGCCGCCGAGGCCCGACGTGCTGGCCCCGCGCAGTACACGCATCAGTACTGTCTCCGCCTGATCGTCCGCATGGTGCGCGGTCGCCACGATTTCGATGCCGTTCATCGCCGCGACATGGCTCAGGAACTCATAGCGCCGTTCACGCGCCGCCGCTTCCAGGGACACGCCCGTGGCCGCGGCATGGGCCGCAACGTCGTCCGCCGCGCAGTGACAGGCCACCCCGAGTTTCGCGCAATGTTCCACCACGAAACATTGGTCCGCATCGCTATCATCGCCACGCAACTGGTGATTCAGGTGCGCGGCTTCTACGGAATATCCCAAGGCACGCAGCGCATGCAGCAGCGCCATGGAATCTGCGCCGCCGGAGAGCGCGACGAGTACGCGCTCTCCCGGCGACAACAGATCAAACTCGTCGATCGTCGCGCGAACGCGATCGATGAAGGGGTGCGTGTTCTCTGAACTCACGGGCTACGCCGGGGCGTTGCCCCAGCCTTCCCGATATTCACGTGCGAGCAGGGCGTTGGCCGCCTCGTTGTTCGTGATCTTGCGGGCCTTCGCGTCCCACTCAATTGCTTCGCCGGTGCGAATGGCAATGTTCCCGAGCAGAACGACCTCGGTCAACGGACCGGCGTAGTCGAAATTGGAGGCGCAGGCTTCGGGGTCATTCGCCTTGCAGGCCTCGACCCATTCCCGGTGATGTCCCGAAGAGCGCCGCACCTTGACCTTCGCGTGCTCATAGTCGTCCATGCGCTCAAAGGGCAGCAGCTTCGGGCCGTTGCTGTAGGTGCCGCACAGGGCCTTGCCCTTCGTGCCGACGAAGAGTGTGCCGCCGTCGTTGTCGCCGAGCGGTTTGCCGTCGGGCAATTCTTCGGGACGCTCAAGTTTGTTTTCGCCGTCGTACCAATGGAGCTTCACCGCCGGGAAACCCTCGCCGCGCGCCGGGAATTCATAGGTCAGTTTCGAAGAGCTCGGATAGGTCTCCCCGTTCACGGGGGTGGTGTCTGGCGTGATGCGCGTGGGTGCGCCGAGGTCGAGGGCATAGAAGGGCGCGTCGAAAATATGGCAGCCCATGTCGCCCAGTGCGCCCGTGCCGAAGTCCTGCCAACCGCGCCAGTTGCGTGGACAGTAGGCGGGGTTATAGGGGCGCGCGGCCGCCGGACCAAGCCACAGATCCCAGTCGAGGGTATCCGGAACCGGCGGGGAATCTGCCGGGCGATCAATGCCCTGCGGCCAACTTGGGCGGTTGGTGTGGCAGTGCACATCGGTCACCTCGCCAATCACGCCGTCGTCCATCCAGTATTTCAGCCGGTAGACGCTGGGGAAGGAGTGTCCCTGGTTGCCCATTTGCGTGACCACCCCGGTCTCTTTGGCCAGCTTCATCAGCGCGCGCACTTCGGCGATCTCATGCGCCATCGGCTTCTCGACATAGACATGTTTGCCCGCCTGCATACAGGCGGTCGCGGCCACAGCATGGACGTGATCGGGACAGGCCACCACGACCGCATCGATGTTGTCGCCTTCCTTGTCCAGCATCTCGCGGAAATCGCGGTAGCGCTTCGCATCCGGCCAGCGCTCCCAGGCCTTTCCGGCACGCGCATCGTCGACATCCGCAAGCGCCACGATTGGATCACCCTTCATGCTTACCTGGCCGAGATCGTGCATGGCCTGTCCACCCGCGCCGATACCCGCGATGCGGAGCTGTTCGCTGGGCGGCGTGTGGCCCGGCCCGCCGAGGACGCGGCGGGGGACGATGGTGAAAAGCGAGGCCGCGGCGGCGGTCTTCAGAAAGGTGCGGCGGGTGGTCTTGGCCATAGCGGACTATCTCCAGAATTGGTTTGTATTTGAATGGTGTGGAAAGCTACGTGGCTGTCCGAGTTCCACCTTGTAAAGACACGCGTGCCGGGCATCCGGTTTCCAGGCTGCCGGTACTACTTTCTGTCATCGCGGCCAAACCCTCTTGTCACCTCGGCCGCAACCCCTGTCACCTCGACCAACGGGAGAGGTCTTAAGATTTCTCGCTCTCGCTCGAAATGACCGCGTGGGCCGAAATGACAGGGTAGGCTGAAATGACAGCGTGAATCGACCAACAGCTATCTAAATCTCACCGGTCTCAATACATTCCACGGCGCGTTGACCCAGCGCGGCCACGACGAAGACGAGCGGCGCGAAGCGCTCGTCCTTGGTCAGGCCCTGCTTGTAGCGATAGTAAATCTGCTGCACGATCACCGCCAGCTTGATCAGCGCGAAGATATAGTAGAAGTGGATGTTGCCCAGATCGCGACCGGTCTGCTTGGCGTAGAGGTCGGCGAACTCCCGGCGCGTGATCCCGCCTGGTGCATTGCTCATGTAGCAGTTGACTACGCCGAGACTCGGGTCGCCCGGCTGGATCCAGTAACCCAGCGAGGTGCCGAGGTCCATGAGCGGATCGCCGATCGTGCACATTTCCCAGTCCAGCACGCCGATGATCTTCGTGAGGTCGTCCGGTGCCAGTACGACGTTGTCATACTTGTAATCATTGTGTACCAGCGTCGCGCCGGAATCCGCGGGATAGTTGGCCTTGAGCCATGCCGAGGCTTCATCGATGGACGCAATGTCGTCGGTCTTCGAACCGGCATAGCGCTTGATCCAGCCCAGCACCTGCCGCTCCACATAGGACCCTTCCTTGCGCATCTCGCCGAGGCCCGCGGCCGCCCAGTCGAGGGCGTGCAGATCCGCGAGGTTGCGTACCATGGCCTCGCAGGAACCGCGCACAGTCGCCTCATCGAGCACAAGGTCTTCCGGTTTGTCACCGCGCACGATGACGCCCCGGATGCGCTCCATCACGTAGAAGTCCGCCCCCATGATTGCGTGATCCGTGCAGAAGGCGAGCGGCTTCGGTGCCGCCGGATAAATTGGATGCAGGGCGGAAAGCACGCGGTACTCGCGGCCCATGTCGTGCGCAGACTTTACCTTGCTGCCGAAGGGTGGCCGCCGCAAGACGAGATCCGTCTCGCCCACGCGAATCAGATAGGTCAGGTTCGAATAGCCGCTGGGAAACTGCTGCACTTCCAGCGCGCCCTCCAGGCCCGGCACGTTGTCCTTTAGCCAGCCTTCCAGCACGGCGATGTCGAGTTCTTCGCCCGCACGAATCGCGCGGGGCTTGTCGAGGAGGTCCGTCATGATCTATCGCGTCCGTTTCCTGAAATATATCTGCACTTAGTTCTGCGCCGCGCCCGCGGGCTCTTCGGCCTGTGCTTCCGCGAAGGGCCGCACGAGACGCTTGGCCACGCTGACCTTGTGGACTTCGTCGGCGCCGTCGTAGATGCGGCCCGCGCGTTCGTTGCGCCACCAGGCCGCCAGCGGGGTGTAGTCGGTCATGCCCAGCGCGCCGTGCACCTGGATCGCGCGGTCGAGCACGTCCATCAGCACCTTGGCGGTGTGGAATTTGATCAGCGAGACCTCATTGCGTGCAGCCTTCTGGCCGACCTTCTCGATCATCCAGGCCGCCTGCAACACCGCAAGGCGCGCGGCATTGATCTCCGCGCGGCTCTCCGCGATCCAGCCCTGCACAAACTGCCGGCTGGACAGGGGGCGATCCGGGGCGACTTCGCGGCTTACGGCGCGCTCACACATGAGCTGCCACGCGCGTTCGCAGATGCCCAACCAGCGCATGCAATGGTGGATGCGGCCCGGGCCGAGGCGTTCCTGCGCGATGATAAAGCCCGCCCCTTCGGCACCCAGCAGGTTGCGCTGCGGCACGCGCACGTTGTCGTAGCTGACCTCGGAGTGGCTCACCCAGCCCTCGCCGCGGTGGCCCATGCAGGGTGTGTTGCAGTCCACGTTAAAGCCGGGCGTGTCCGCCGGCACGATGATCTGGCTCGCGCGCAGATGGGGCGGCGCTTCCGGATTGGTCACCGCCATTACGATCGCGAAGGCCGCGCCGTCCGCGGAGGACGTAAACCATTTCTTGCCGTTGATGACGTAGTCGTCGCCGTCCTTCTCTGCAACAGTGCCCATCCAGGTCGGATTGGATCCCGGGAAGTCCGGCTCGGTCATGGAGAAGCAGCTGCGAATCTCTCCCGCGACCAGCGGCTCGAGGTACTTTGCCTTCTGCTCGTCGGTGCCGAACTGGATCAGGATCTCCATGTTGCCGGCGTCAGGCGCCTGGCAGTTGCAGGTGTAGTGGCCCATCGGCGTGCGGCCGAGTTCCGAACTGACCAGCCCGTGTTCGACGAGACTGAGCCCAAGTCCGCCGTGATCCTTCTCGATCTGCGGCAGCCAGAGTCCCAGTTCCTTGGCCCGCTCGCGCTTGGCATCGTAGGCCGCCTGCATCGGCCCCATGCCCTTCAGCAGGAACTCCGCCTCCAGCGGAATCAGTTCGTCGTCCACGAAATGGCGGTACCGTGCAAGCAGATCCTGCATCTTTTCGGATATGGCGAAATCCATGGCTGTTCTCCGTGCCGCCCTAGCGATGTGTCCAGAGTTCCGGATCGTCGAGG
>JAUIKJ010000205.1 GCA_030430835.1 Candidatus Hydrogenedentota bacterium | reverse complement strand
CGGTCGTTGTCCTTGATGACGAAGGCAACGAACGTGCGGTTCACAAGGTCACTTACGGCACGCGTCTGCGTGTCGACGATGGCGACAAGGTGAAACGTGGCGAGCGGCCGAGCCAGAAGGAACGCGTGGGCCGCCCCGAAGACCGAAACGTCCGCGTGCTGATGCGCCGTCCGGCGCCGGCGGACTGGTAGATCGAACTGGTGCCCCGAACAGGAATCGAACCTGTGTCTACCGCTTAGGAGGCGGTCGTTCTATCCACTGAACTATCGGGGCGCTGGCCGGATTCTAGTACACCCAGCGCCCCGTGGTCCATGACGCGATTGTTACGTGAGGATGATCAGGGTCTCCTGCTCGACGTTGCCGGCCGAGGTCTCGCCGTCGACCGCGAAGCTGTGCATGCCGGTCAGGGTACTGACCTCTGCCGGCGATCCCCAGACTGGCCCGGCCTGCGGGCAAGGACTCCGAATAGTTCAAGGTCGTGATTGCATTGAACGTGGCCCCGGCCTTTGCTAGCGTGCTTCGCAGGCCACGCGGGTGGCCGGAACCCTTAGCAAACCGGGATGGCTCCATGACACGACTTCTCGCATTGGTGATCGCTTTGTTCCTGGCTTTCCTTTCGGGCCCGCGTGCGCAGGCGCTCGAGGTGGGGGTCTTTCGTGCCGAGGTTACCCCGCCGATCGGATCGCCCCTGTGCGGTGGCTCCGTGTTGCCCGCGCAGGTCATCGGCACGCCCCTGTGGGCCCGTGGTGTGGTCTTGCGTGCCAGTGACCAGCCGCCGGTGGTGTTGTGTGCCGTGGACTGGGTGGGTATCGCGAACGGTTCCCACGATGCGTGGCGCGCGGCGCTGGCCCAGGCCGCAGACACCACACCCGACCGCGTGGCGGTACAGACCCTGCACCAGCACGACGCACCCTTCGCAGACACCTCGACCGAGGCCCTGCTGGCCGCTGCGGGGTTGCCGCGGCATACCTTCAATCCGGACTTCGCACAGGAAGCCATGGATGGGGTCGCCGCCGCGGTGGCCGATGCGGCAGCCGCCACCGCGCCCCTCACCCACCTCAGCTACGGCAAGGCAAAGGTGGAGAAGTTCGCCTCCAACCGGCGGCTGATCGGAGAGGATGGCAAGATCGCAGGCACGCGCTGGACGGCCTGCAAGGACCCGGAACTCCGCGCGGCGCCGGAAGGGGTCGTGGATCCGTGGGTGCGCGTGGTGGGTCTTTGGGACGACAACGAACTGCTTACTACGCTGAGTTGGTACGCGACGCATCCGCAGAGCTTCTACAACTCCGGCAATGTGAACTACGACACGGTGGGCATGGCGCGCGCGATCTTTGAAGCGGAGACCGGCGTCGCGACGGCAATCCATTTCAATGGGGCAGGCGGCAACATCAGTGCAGGCAAATACAACGACGGTGCGCCGGAGAACCGCCCGGTCCTCGCGCAGCGCCTCGCGGATGGCATGTCGGCCGCCTGGGCGGACGCGGTGAAGCAGGCCGTGGGCGATGGGGACCTGGAATGGACGGTGGCGCGTGTGGCGCTTCCCGTGCGCGCCGACGTGGAACTCACGACCGAATTGGCGCGGGTCGCCGATCCGGAATTGCCGGCCGGGGAGCGGGCGCGTGCGGCACGCGATGCGGCATGGTTGCAGCGGATGGCCGGTGGCCACCAAACCCCGCTGAGCAAGCTGACGCTGGGGCCGGTCGATATCCTGAACTTGCCGGGCGAACTCTTCATCGAATACCAGCTTGCCGCGCAGGCCATGGCGCCGGATCGCTTCCAGTGCACGGCCGCCTATGGGGACTATGGTCCGGGCTACATCTGTACGGAAGTTGCCTACGCGCAGGGAGGCTATGAGCCCCAGAAATACACCTCGCGCACGGCACCTTCCGTGGAAGGGGTGCTCCTTTCTGCACTCCAGCGCCTGGTCGAGTGACGGAAATTCGGGACTTTGCTGCCGGAGAATCGGCAAAGCGCCCGCCGCTGATGGTGCTATTTTGGAGCGCTTGTCAGTAATTTTCCCCTTGACAAATCCCGGAATCTTCGATATACCGGAGTAACTACGGTGATTTCGGGCGAAATACACCGGGGCGGATAGAACGGCACGGGAGTTGCATTATGCAGGCGGCACCAAGCTCGGTAGTCCGAGGCAATATGAAGCAGTATTACCCTCTCGTCCACGCCCTTGTCTTCGCCGGCATCGTCCTGTCGGCTTTTACCCCGGGACTGTTCCAGACCGAAGCGGCCTCGGCCGCTGTAATCGCCGAGCCCGCCCCGCTCCCGGTCTCCTCGCTGCCGGCCCCCTGGTTTGCACTGAGCCTTGCATGCATCGCGCTGTCGCTCGGCGGCGTACGGCTGCTGGCTCGGTTCTCGAATTAGCTAGCGCGCCAGGACACCCCGTTATGAAATTGGTCGTGGTGCAGGCATTGCGCGGCCGTTGCCCGGGAAGCCGGCGCGGCGGACCCGACCGCTCAGGGACGTTGTACAAGGAACTTGGGCAACCCCGTTGCGGCACGGGCATTCCGGCCCGATAATTGAACCTGTACGAACAGTCTCAAATGACCGGGACCGGATTGCCGCGCGTTGCAATTCTCTAGCCCTGCTCCACCTCGGCGAAACAGCGCCACTACGCGCTTAGCTTTTCCCCTCGCTGAAGGCGCCGGTGATCAGCCAGGTGAATACGCTCAGCCAAATTTGAAAGAAGATGGCGCCAAAGGGATCGCTGGCCTTGGCCACGGTGACGGGTTTGACGTGTTTCATGGGATTCCTCTCCGGTTGAAGCTTGCCTGCAATACCAGACGCGGCCACACCACGCTTATTCACATGTTACTGGCGGATGTCATCGGCATATGGCCGGTAGTCCGCTCCTGGCGGACAGGCGCGGTCGTGGTGAGCGGATCCCGGCTGGGCTACTTTTCCGTCTCCGGCGTTGACTCGATACTGAAGAGGAACCAGCGGGGCTTGCCGCGTTTGGTGACGCCGGGGCGGCGGTCGTAGTAGATCTTCATCTCGCTGCCGTCGGTGGTGTCAATGTGGAACCAGTGCTTGGCGGCGTAGCGCTCGGGACCGCCGTGGGTGTCGGCGCCGGTCTCGCGCCAACGGGATCGCAGCTTGGCGACCTCGTAGTGTGTCTTGCGCCAGGTGAAGAAGCGCGGTGGCGCAGGTTCTCCGAGGGCAAGCAGGGTTGTGTCCATGGTGTCAGCGTCGGGATGAATGGCTTCGCTGATAAATCGTGCGGGCACGCCCTTACTCCCCCCTAAAAGTTTCCCGGATGCCATTGTCCCGACTCGTCGAGTGGGAATCGGCGTTCGACGTGCGGATAGTGCAGTTCGATCCAGGGGTAGACTGTGGCGCTTTTCGGGATCGTGAAGGTGTAGCGCTGAAGCCCATCGACCGGCGCGGGATTGTCGCTCCGTATCACGTCGCCCTCCGGTGTGCGCAGCAGGAGCGGGATCCCTGTTACGGTGCTCGCCCAGAAACCGTCCATCCGGAAGCGGGCTTCCAAGGTGCCGGGGGTCAGGAGGAGGGCTTCGGGTTCTCCCTGCCATTTCGCGACGGTCGGCGCGTGGATGGCCTTGACATCTTCCTGGTAGCTCGACCAGATCGGCTGGCACGCGGCACAGCGCCGCGCGAGTTCCTCGGGCGCGAGTCCCTGGGCATTGACCCAGGCACCGAGCACCATAAACAAGGCAATCGCGCACGCGGCGATCAGAGTGACGATGCGGAGCGCGCCGCCCACGTTCTAGCGGTCGGTGCGGCGGCGATCGACGAATACGACGCTGCCGGTCTCCCCGGGCTGCGCCATCTGGCGCACCTGGGCGAGCACTTCGAACATCTTCTTGGCGCTCTTGTAGTTGCGGTACTGGGTGTGCGCCACGCCGACACTGAGTTTCATCAGCTTGCAGCGGACTTCCTGGCCGCGCTTGTCGGTGGTGGTGATGTATCCGCGATCCACCTCGTTGCGCTCGTAGAGTTCCTTGACGCGCTGGTCAAAGGTGTCCACGAGGGCATTGGTGAAACGCTCGTAATCTTCCAGGGTGAGGAGGATAACGAAGTGTTCGCCGCCCATATGTGCGACGTAGCACTCGTAGATCCCCATGCCGCGGGTCAGGCTAACGAGCATCTTCGACATGAATTCGAGGGCACGGTTGTGGCCCTCGTTGCCCTTGGCCATGGCATAGCCCTTGAAGCCGACCATGTCGATGTAGACTGCGGCAATGGCGGCGCCACGCGCGAGTTGGTGTCCGATCTCACGCTTTATCGCGTCTGTGCCGGGCAGGCCCGAGACGCGGTTGCGGTTGTCGATGGCACCGAGCAGCGCGTTCAGCGAAGCGATCTTGTCCATCAGGCGCTCAAGCTTGAAGGGCTTGACGAGGTAGTCATCGGCACCCTGCTCAAGTCCGTGCAGGATCTCCGGCTCTTCGCCGAGCGCGGTAAGAATGAGAATCGCGCAACGGTAGAGTTCGGGATCTTTCCGAATCTTACGGCAGATGTTGTAGCCTGTGGTCCCGGGTAGCATGATGTCGAGAATGCAGATGTCGGGCCGGACCTGCTTGGCGTATTCGAAGGCGCCATCGCCGGTGTTGATAACGAAGACCTGGTGGCCTTCCGCGGTCAACTTGGTCTTGATCAGTTCGGCGAGATCGACGTCGTCGTCCACCAAGAGGATTTTACTCATGTAATTTCTTCACTCCCGCGAATTGTACACCGGGATTCCCCGCATCCGTGGTGTATAGGTGGGAGAATTATACACGACGGCAAGAGGATTCTGCCATGTCGCAGGAACCTAAGCATGGCTTTGCGCACATTTTCAGCGCTATGCTACGATGCGAATTCACTCTGGAACGCAAATCGAGGAATCCGTGCCATGCGCCGTGCACTCTGGGTCTCAATGCTGTTGATATTGGTTGCGGGTTGCAAGTCAGAACCGCCGCCGCCACCGGAGCCCGAAGCGCCGCCGCCACCCTCCGCAGACCAGATTCGCACGGAGTTGAAGTCCGCGACGCAACGGCTGTTTGATGCGCACCACCGGAACGCGGGCCTGCCGAACGCACAGCGTGAGGCGACGGTCAATGCGTTCCGCAGCACCAAGAGCAAGCACACCGGCAACCCCAACCTGGAAATGGCGATCCGCGGGTACACGCGGGAGGTCGAAACCCTGCTGAAGGATGCGCGCACCCAGGATCGCTGGCGTGTGGTCAAGGGCGCGTGCCAGATACTTCGAGATGCCGATCCCGCGGGCTACCGGCATGAGAAGCTCGAGCACCGCGCGGACCTGATTCTGGCCAGGCCGGTGGTCACCATTCGTGGCTTTTTTGTGGTGGATGAGGAGATCAACGTCTTCTTCTCCGTGCGCGATCAGGACACGAACAAGTACACGACCTACGAAGTACGCGAGGGCGAGCAGTTCCACGAAGTGTTCCGCCTGACGAAAATCATCGGCAACAAGGAAGCCTGTGAACTGATGTACCTTCCGATCGATGATCCGTACATCATCCAGGCACCATCGTCCCGCCGGGAAAAAACGATCTTCGAACAGGAATAGCGGGCGTGGGTGAAGGATCATTTCGCTGGCTGTGCGCCGGGGCGGTTGTGGCAGCGGCTTTCGTAGCCTATGCCAATACCTTTGACGGCGACTGGGTCTGGGATGACGCGTCGTCCGTGCTGCTCCATGAGCACGTGCAGGATCCGTCGAAATTCTTCCAGCTCTTTCGGGAGGATCAGCACGCATTCGGCCGGGGGGAGGGTAACTTCTACCGGCCGCTGCTGTCGGT
>JAUIKJ010000204.1 GCA_030430835.1 Candidatus Hydrogenedentota bacterium | reverse complement strand
CGCTCGTCTGCAGGTAGGCGGCGAGGGAGAAAATGATCAGGTACTGGTAGAGGTTGTCGTTGAACGCACCCTGGAACTGCGTAACAAACAGTGCCCAGAATCCGCGCTCGGGATACTCGCCGGCCTGCGGGCCGCGCTTGGCGTTGGCCTGACTCATGGGATCGGGTTTCCTCTCCGCGACGCTTGCCGCGATTCGAGTCCTTATTCGAGTTCGTCGACGCGGGTGCGGATCTGTTCCAGTTGTTCGATCAAACTGCGGCAGGCCTTATCGTCCAGCGCGTCCAGCACCTTGTGAATATCATTGCGGTAGAGCGGCTCAACCTCTTCAAGCAATGCGCGGCCCTTGTCCGTAAGATCCACGTGGTAGATGCGGCGGTTCCCTTGCACCACACTCCGTTGCACCAGTCCTTTCTCTTCGAGCTTGTCCAGCACGGAGGTGACGCTTGCGCGCGTGACGACGAGGCGCCGGCCCAGATCCGACTGGGTCCAAGGCCGCTCCTTGTATTTTAGTGAGAATAGAACGTTAAACTGCGCTTCGGTCAGGTCAAACTGCCGAAAGAGCTGCGCGCCCTTGAGCGACATCACGTTGGCCGTGCGCACGATATTGAGCACGGCCTCGTGGCGGATGTCGCGCATGGGGCGATCCAGATCGAGTTCCCGATTCAGGGACATGGTAGGCGCCTCCGAGATAAGTATCCGTTGAAATGTAAACGGAAATATTGTTAGAAGTCAAGCGGTGAAGCCATGTAGCTACGGTGCAACCTGTTGCGGCAGGCAACGCGGAGGAGTTTCCATGCGAGTACTGGTATCGGGTGCAACCGGCCTGGTGGGCGAAGCCCTGACGCAGGCCCTTGAGGAGCGCGGCGACACCCCGGTCCTCCTCAGCCGGCGCCCCGGAACAGAGAACGAGGCGCGGGTCGTCTGGAATCCTGCAGCCGGCGTACTGGACCCCGCAGCGCTCGACGGTGTGGCTGCCGTGGTGCATCTTGCGGGTGAGAACGTGAGTGACGGACGCTGGAGCGAGGCCAAGAAACAGCGGATCCTGGACAGCCGGGTGAATGGTACCCGCCTGCTGGCGGAAGCAATCGCGGCGGCGCGCACGAAACCAGGCGTTCTGGTTTCGGCGTCGGCCATGGGCTACTACGGAGATACAGGCGATGCCGTGGTGGACGAAGCGAGCCCGGCGGGCTCCGGCTTCCTGGCGGAGGTCTGCCAGCAGTGGGAAGCCGCAACGGCCCCGGCCGAAGCGGCGGGCGTCCGCACGGTGCACTACCGAATCGGTCTGGTCCTGAGCGCCGACGGCGGTGCCCTGGCAAAGATGCTCGCGCCCTTTAAGGCCGGACTGGGCGGTCCGCTGGGCAACGGCAGGATGTGGATGAGTTGGATCAGCATCGACGATCTTGTGCGCGGGATCCTCCATTGCATCGACACGGAATCGCTGGCGGGGCCGGTAAACGCGGTTGCGCCCCATCCAGTGACCAACCGCGATTTCACCAAGGCGCTGGGCCGGGTGCTGCGTCGGCCAACGCTCTTTCCCGTGCCGGCCCCCGCGATTCGTTTGCTCTTCGGGGAAATGGGTGAAGCGCTGCTCCTCTCCAGCGCCCGGGTCCACCCGACCCGGCTATCGGCGAGCGGCTACCACTTTGCTCACCCGGAGATCGGGGTAGCGCTTCAGGCGCTGCTACGCGAAGACTCTTGACACGGCGCCGATTGGCCACCATCAAAGTGTCAGAAATTGGTCGTCATATTGACGAATCTCTGTCGAATTGTCGCTTGGGCGGCCCCGCATCGGAAGTGTCAAAATCCATTATTCTTCCCTAAAGGATTGTATGCTGGCGGGTTAGCGACCATGCGGCAACTCCGGCACGGAAGGTGCTTTACTGTAAGCTGCGGGGCGACCGGGTCCAGACTTGACGCAACGATGTTCGTTTATCAGAGCGACGGTGCCACCAAGCCTTGGCCGGTTTGCCACCCCCTGTCGGGGTGTCAACGCCAGAATGCCCCTTGGCGAAAGCCGGCCAGCGTCCGGTTTGATGCCCGGTTCCCGCAATTGTCTTTTTATGCGCCGCCCCTCGGCCCGTGGTAACGGACTGCCACCACAGCACGGTTCGAGGGGCGGCGTTTTTTGTGGAAGGACTTCGCAGAGGATTCTGGTAATTAGTTGTCAAAAGCGGAAGTTTCTGCGTATACTCTAGCTACGATGTCAACCGGGAGATTGCGTCATGCCGACGTTTAACTATGTGGCCCGAAACAAGCAGGGTGCAAAGCAGAGCGGCAGCCTCAGTGCCGAGAGCAAGAACGCCGCCCAGCAGCAACTGCGGCAGCGTGGCCTGCAGGCGGACAAGCTGGTGGAAGCCGGCGCGAAGACCAACATCAAGCTGAACAAGCGGGTCAAGACCGCGGAGTTGCTGGTCTTCACCCGCCAGCTTTCGACCATCGTGAGTGCGGGCCTTCCGCTGATGCAGGGTCTGGATATTCTCGCGGAACAAACCGACGACGTAAATTTTCGCGCGGTGATCGACTCGGTCGCGTCCGATGTGGAATCGGGTGAGACCTTTTCCGATTCGCTGCGCAAGTATCCGCGCGCCTTCCCCGATCTCTACGTGAGCATGGTCCGCGCCGGTGAGGCCGGTGGCGATCTCGATGGCGTGCTGCTACAGCTCGCCGATTATCTGGAAGCCACGGAAGACCTGAAGCGCCGCATTCGTTCTGCAATGACTTATCCGGTCGTGGCCTTCTCGATGATCATCCTGATTGCGGCCGGCCTGATTGTGTGGGTGGTGCCGCAGTTCGCCGAGATCTTTAACTCCTTCCGCCGCGCTCTTCCCGCCCCGACACAGGCCCTGATTACGATCAGTGATTTTCTGCGCACGCCGATCTCCTGGCTGTTCATCGTGGGTGCGGTGATTGGCATCGGGGTATTCCTGCGCGTCTATGGCGGTACGCCGGCGGGCCGATACCAGCTCGATGCCGCCAAGCTTCGGATTCCGGTCTTCGGCGATCTGCTGCGCAAGGTGGCGATCAGCCGCTTCACGCGTACGCTGAGTACGCTTACCCGCAGTGGTGTACCGATTCTTCAGGCCCTCGAGATCGTCGAGCGCACCTCCGGCAACGAGGGCTTCGCGCGGGCCATACGCGTCTCTGCCGACAGTGTCCGCAATGGTGAGACCCTGGCCGAGCCGCTGACGCGTGCCGAAGTTTTCCCCGCGATGGTGACCCGCATGATCGCGGTCGGTGAGAAGACCGGCGCGCTCGAAGGCATGCTGATCAAGATCTCGGATTTTTACGATTCCGAGGTCCGTGCGAAGGTCGATGGTCTCACGAGCCTGATCGAACCGCTGCTGATCGCGATGATGGGCATCGTCGTCGGCAGTATCGTGGTGGCGCTGTTCCTCCCGATTCTCCAGCTCTCCAGCCTGGTCAGCAGCTGACCCCCCACCATTCCGACCCCGCGGGCCGCGCCTTCTGGCGCGGCCCGTTTTCGTATCCGGGCTGAAACCGATCTTCGTGGGCAAGTGTCTTAATTCCCAGTGCAATCACTGGCTACGCAGCTCGGAGGAAGTTTACGATGCGGAAGGCCCTGCCCGCCCTGCTTTTCCTGGGGCTCCTGGTCCCTGCGGCCCATGCGGACGAGCTAGTTGGACATGCCATCAACTTCAGGTTGATTGACCATGCCGACCAATCGTGGGAGCTGTACCGCTTCCCCGAAGCCCAACTGGTGGTCCTTGGTGCACATGCTTGCGACAGTGCCACGGTAGACGCAGGGGCAGCGGCGTGGGACGAGCTCGCCGTGAAATATCCGGCGCCGGACCTGCGCTTCTTCTTTCTGAATGCGGCGATGACCGATGACCGTGTCGCCACGGCGGCCTGGGCCCACGCCCATGAGACCACGACGCCCATCCTGAAGGACACAGTCCAGGCGGTCTCTCGGCAGCTGGGTCTTCGCAATACGGGCGACGTGGTGCTGGTGCGTCCGGCAGACGACTGGGCGGTGGTCTGGCGGGGCTCGCTCTCCGATGCGGCCGCCCTTGGGGATGCGATCGAATCGATCCTCGCCGGTGACCCTACGCCCGCGTCGGCGACGGCTACAGCCGGGGAAGCGATCGTCTTTGCACAGGAATCCACGGTTGAGTACGCGCGCGACATTGCGCCGATTCTGGAAGCGCGGTGTGTGTCTTGCCACCTGCCCGGTGGCACGGGCCCCTTCGCGATGAACAATTACAAGAAGGTCAAGGGCTGGTCGGAGATGATCGCGGAGGTCATCCTGACGAAGCGCATGCCGCCGTGGCATGCGGATCCGGCCTACGGCCACTTCGTCAACGACATGTCGATGACACCGGAAGAAGAGCGGATGCTGCTGTCCTGGATTCAGGCGGGTTCACCCAAGCACGCGCGCGAGCCGGATCCCTTGGCGGACCTGGCTCCGGCGGCCGAGGCGGGCTGGGCACTCGGCACCCCGGACACCGTGCTGGAGATGCCGGAGGCCTTCGATCTCCCTGCGACGGGTGTGGTGGACTACCAGTACATCCACGTGCCGACCGGACTGACGGAAGACAAGTGGGTGCGTGCGCTGGAGGTGAAACCCGGAAACCTGAAGGTCGTTCACCACGCGCTGATTTTCGTGCTGTATCCGCCGGAATACCGGCACATTCAGCCGCGGCCGGGCGAAGGCCTGAACGGCTATTTCGCGAGCTATCTCCCGGGCGCGGCCGTGCGTCCCTTTCCGGAGGACACGGGTCAGTTCCTGCCGGCCGGGTCGACCTTTGTCTTCCAGATGCACTACACCACCACGGGCAAGGAAGAGCGCGATCAGACGCAAATGGCGCTCTACTTTCACGACACCCCGCCTGCGGAAGCGCTTGAGATTACGGCCGTCGCGGAGAGCGATCTCTACATCCCGCCGATGGACCGCGACCATGAGGTGAAGAAATCCGAGCGCTTCAAGGCGGGCACCAAGGTCTGGGGGCTTTCACCGCACATGCACTACCGCGGCAGCCGGTTCCGTTTCTCCGTGGACGGCAAGGGCGATGCGGCTCCCACCACCCTGCTCAATATCCCCTATTACGAATTCGACTGGCAGCCCATGTACCTGTTGAAGGAGCCCGTAGAGATTCCGGAAAAGGGACGCATACAGGTCGTGGGCGCCTTCGACAACTCCCCGACCAATCCGCGCAACCCGAATCCGAACAAGCTCGTGATGTTTGGACGGCAGTCCTTCGAGGAGATGTTTATCGGCTACGTGATGTCTTCGAGTCCGCGGGATGATGCGCGCTACACGCCGCGCGAGATCGAGCCCGACGAACGCGAAGCGCGCGAGGGCCCGGCCCTGAATGCGGAAACCCTCGTCGGCACGAAGTGGCGGATGGGACCGTTCCGGATGCAGTTCATGGAGAATGGGCGCTTGCTGTCCACCTGGTTCGCCGGTAGCTGGCACATCGAGGGTGATCGCGTGCATGTGGTGACGAACGACAACCGCACGCTCACCTCGACGATTCAGGGAAGCCGCCTGTACTTTAATGGACAGCCGCTGCGCCAGTTTGAATAGCGCCCCGCGCACGAACATGCTTTAGACGAAAACGGCGGGCGTGCCCTTGGGTACGCCCGCCGAATCCGTTTGTGTCGGTGCCGCAGGCTTAGCCCTTGGCGGCCGCGTAGAGTTCGCTGACCTTGTCCCAGTTCACCACGTTCCAGAACGCGGCCATATAGTCGGGACGGCGGTTCTGGTAGTTCAGGTAGTAGGCGTGCTCCCAGACGTCGAGGCCGAGGATCGGGGTGTGAC
>JAUIKJ010000203.1 GCA_030430835.1 Candidatus Hydrogenedentota bacterium | reverse complement strand
GGTAGGTGAGGATGAGAGCGCGCTCCTGCAGCGTCTGGGCCGGCGTGCCAAGGTGGCGAAGGCGTGCCTTCAGGGCACGCTTCAATTCGCGGCGCAGGCCGACCCCGGCGCTCATTGGGGCAGTTCCCTCGCGGTGCACCAAGCCCAGGCATAGCCGCAGGCATAGCTGCAGTAGGCCGCGAAACGCAGGGACTGACCTTGCGCGAGGGCCCGAATCAGGCGGAACGGAAAGCGGGCAACCCGCTTCGCGAGGGACGTGCGCGGTTGGAAATCGGTGTCGTGCAGGGCTTCGTGGGTCTCGTAGACCGTCTCCGGACGGTATTTCTGCGCGTAGGCGGATCCATAGCCATTGCGGAAGAAGGTGCGCAGTAGTGCCCGCCAGCCATTTGGCAGCGGGTGGTAGATGCGCGCCTCCGGCGCGAGGACCACGCGGTACCCCGCCTCACGCAGTCGAACACGCAGGTCCGGATCGAGGCCGCGCAGGAGATCTTCCCGTTCACCCCCGATGGCCTCGAACACGCTGCGTGGAATGGCACAGCAGCCGTGGCAGGCGAGGTCACTGTCCGTGATCGTATGGACCACCGGCGTGCACAGGCGCGGGAACTGCTGCGCGGCGCGCCGCTGGAAAGGCGATGCATCGGGGGAAACAATGATACTGGCGCCGGCCATGCCGATCATTGGATCGCTGTCGAGCGTCTCCACGATACGCCGAAAGACTTGCGGGTCGGCCAATTCCGCATCGTCGTCCAGAATCATCAGGATCTCACCGCGCGCGGCGGCCGCCCCCGCGTTGATGGCGCGCCCCTGCGGGCGCACGCCCTGCACGAGGTGTTGTTCGTGGTCCCTAAAGTCTTGCGCCGCGATACTCGTTAGCAAGCGGGGCACGCACCCGTCCCGGTGCCCGTCCCAGGTGGGAATGATGATGGAGACGCGTGGGGGGGGCGAAGTCATTGCAGGAGTATAGCGGTGGACACCCGGCCGAGACGAAGCCGGACTCAGGCCGGTGCGTTCTGCGTATCGTTGGCGACATCGCCAAAGCCGTACATGGCGACCATCTCCTGATGCCGGCGCAGTTTGCTGCGTTTCTCTGGGTCCAGCCGGTGCGCCACCATCGACGCTGGCGCGCCGGCCCAGACTTCGTTGGCACCGATGGAGCGGTTGATGATGCTGCGGGGAGCAATGACGGCGCCGTGGCCGATGGTGACGCCGGGCATGATGTAGGTGCCCGCGCCAATGAAACAGTTGTCTTCGATGACGATGGGATCGGTCTTATGTGGGGTCAGTCGCCAGTGAATGTCGGTTCCCTGGAAATAATGGTTCGTATCACGAATAACGACATAGGGTCCGATGAAGGTGTTGGAACCGACAAGAAGCGACGAATTTATCTGAAAGAGGGTGTAATCCGAGATCTCGACATGATCGCCAAAAACAATCTTGCCGGCCTTGTGCGTGCGCAGGACGATGTTACCGCGTACGACACATTCCGCGCCGAGTTCCACCCGGCCCTTGATTTCGAGGTGGCCACCGCGAAACTCGCATCCGGGGCCAACCGCCGCAAATTTGCGCCGGAGCCGCCAGGCATTCCAAGCGTGTGAGAGACCCATACTGTTTACCCGGAGAAAGATTGGCGCGGGTACGGTTTGCATCGCGCGGAGGGCATTGTATCGCCCGAGGCACCTCCGCTCAAGCGGGATACGCAACCCATTCGGCAGCGGCAGCTTACGCAGCAGCGCACAAAAATGAACGAATGCGGGTACAATTAGTGAGCGCGGGCACGATAGTGTTTGCACGGCAATACACTATAACACCTTGCTTTTGAAGGGTTTACAAAAACCGCCAGAAATCACCAAACACAATATAGGGTATGCATTCTTTTCAGGTTGCACAGATATAGTATCCGTGATACCATTCGGCCACATATTGTAGACGAACTGTGTCCGGATGCGCACATGTTGTATTCACCATACTTCGAGGAGCGACGCGGCCGTCTAGCATACCGGACTTGCCCGGTGCTGATTGTTCCGGCCCGGTCACGCGTGAAATGCGGAAGGAACGACGGAGTGGGGAACGCAGATGTCCATGTGTAGCGTTTTGGTAAACATACCGGAGTTCCCGTTCCGGTTGGGCGACCTTTGCCCGCAGCACAGTCTGGCCGCCATGGCGGCGGGGCTGCACGCCTCGGGCCACACGCCCGTGGTGCTCGATTTCGCAACGGCGGCACATGTGGATCGCTTCGATACGCCGGCGCTACGGCGAAGCGCGGACCGCGCCAGTGAGCTTCGGCGTGAACGGCTGGAACCGATGATCGGACGCGCCCGCCGCGATCGCTGCCGCGAAATCGCGCAGCAGGTGGCCGAATTGGGGCCACCGGATCTGGTCGTCTACCGGATCGTGGCCCGTGGTGGTCTGCGGATTGCGGACATGGTCCGCGCGATTCTCGAGGAACATTGCCCCGACGCTATCCATGTAATTGCCGGTGAATTCGTGGACAGCTATGGTGCGCTTGCGCTGCCGGGCGGCGGTGGTTTTGCCTGCGTCTGCGCGGGAGACCCGGAGCAGAGTTTGCCAGCACTCGCCGCCTGCCTGAAGGAACCGGGCCGCTGGCGAGAGATCCCGGGCGTTTATACCGAGTCTGGAAGCGTCGGCGCGAATTGGCGGTCGACACCCTTGTCAGATTATCCGGCACCGGTCTTTGATGCCACCCATTACCCAGCGCTGATTGAGGGTGGCAAACTGCGGATTTTCCCGCTGGAGTTGACGCGATCCACCGGCCTGCGTGCACCTGCGCGCGCGCTCGATCCCGAGTTGGCGGTTCGCCGTCTCGATCTATTGGCCCAGCGGTTTGGTGCTCGCGGCTTTGTCATTCACGCAGAGGATGCGCCGGCCGGCGAAGTGGCGGCGTTCGCGCAGGCCCTCATCGCGAATGGTACCCGCACCCGCTACGTCCTGCGGACCAGTGTGCGATCTCTGGCCCCGAAGGAAATGTCGGCGCTTCGGCAATCGGGCTGCCTCGCGATTGAGGTAGCGATTCCCACCGGAAGCCAGCGCCTTTTGGAAGACTTCTACCGGGTACCCTTCGGGGTAAGCGAAGCCGAGACAATACTGCGCGCGGCGCGTGACGCGGGCTTGTTCGTGTCGGTGCGAACCCAGTACCCCGCGCCCTGCGAAGATCGGCACACGCGCGCGGAGACCCTGCGGCTGTTGCGCCGGACCCGTCCGGACGCGGTCGGCGTTGTCGCCCTGGAAATGACACAGCAGATGCCTTGGTACTCGGACCCGGCGGTCCACGGCTTTGGCCTTGATGCGGGCGGCGTCGGCGCGTGGATACAGAATGGACCCGAGCTGCCCTACCGCTATCTGGGCAGCGGCGCGGACGAACTCGCGGCGGACCGGGCCCGCTTGGAGGCGGAGTTACAGGAGGACGGGTTCATGGGCGCGGTCTCGGCGGAAGAGATCCTTGCGGCCCGCCTGATGTATCCCAACCTGCCGTCGGTCTCGGGTATCCCGCAGATTCGTGCGGCGGTTCAGAATGCGCAGGGCGAAGAACTCCTTCACCTCGTGGAAGAGTTCAACGCGGCCCTGCCGGGCGCCTCCCACCGGGGAATGCGTCCCTTTGTACCCGTGTTGGAAGCAGTAGGGAACTAATCCATGCTTGTGCCAGAAGTCGTCATAACCGGCTTGGGCGTGCTCGCTTGCAACGGCCTGGGCCGTCGCGAGTTCTGGCGTGCGCTGGGCGACGGCGAGTCCGGGATCCGTCCCATCAGCCGCTTCGATGCCGGCGGTTTCCCCTGCCAGATCGGTGGGGAGCTGAAAGACTTTGACCCGGCCGACTTCATGAAGCGCAACGTGGTGAAGAACTGGCACCGTCACGTCCACCAGGCCGTGGCCTGTTCCCGGCTCGCGGTGGAGGATTCGGATCTCGTCGCGGCGCGCTATGACCCGGACCGGGTCGCCGTGGCGATGGGCACCAGCATTGGATCGCCGAACGAAGCGTATCAGGGGCAGGTAGAAGCCTACGAGTCCGGTGGCTACAAGAAGGTCAACAAGTTCGCCTCCTCCGCGTTCTCCGGCCACGCGGCCACGGTTCACGTTTCCATCGATTTCGGCCTGCGCGGTCCAGCGATCACCATCTCGAGTGGCTGCGCCACGGGCCTGGATGTGTTGGCATGGGGCTGTGAAACGATTCGCATGGGCCGCGCGGACGCGGCGGTGGTGGGGGCGACGGAGTCGCCGCTGTTCCCGATGTCCTTCGCGACGGCCTGTTCCCTGGGTATCTTATCGCAGCGCAACGACGCGCCGAATTCCGCGATGCGCCCCTTCGACCGATACCGCGATGGTATTGTACTCAGTGAGGCGGCGGTCGCGTTGGTGCTGGAACGGCGCGATCGCGCCGAGGCCCGGGGCGCACCGATCCTGGCCGAGGTGCTGGGGAACGCCTCCTCGGCCGAAGCGCGCAACCCGCTGATCCTGGAGAAGAGCGGCGAGGCCCTTGCGCGCGCGTGTCAGGCCGCACTCGCGGAGGCTGGTGTGTCGCCCAATGAAGTGGATCATGTGCAGGCGCACGGCGTGTCCCTGGAGATGTACGACCGCTGCGAGTCCAAGGCCTACAAGAGCGTATTCGGCGACCGTGCGTACCGCCTGCCGATCTCGGGCATCAAGTCGATGCTTGGCCAGCCCTATTCCGCGGGCGGATTGCTGGGCGTGAGCGCGGCCCTGCTGGCGTTGAACGAAGGTGTCGTGGCGCCGACGATCAACCTCGAAGATCCCGATCCGGAATGCGACCTGGACTTTGTGCCGCACCATGCGCGACTGAACGACCTCGACACGGCGATGGTTACCGCGATGTGTTTCGGCGGGACGCACAGCGCGACCGTGTTGCGGAGGGCGGCCTAAGATGACCGTATGGAGCGGAACTGCCTTGCCGACGCTGCTCCTGCTGGTCTCTGCATTTTCCAGCGCGGGGCTGGGGGGCCTTGTGCTCTACCGCAACCCGCGGCGATCGGCGAATCAGCTCTTCGCGCTTCTTACGACGACCATCGGCCTCTGGGCGCTGGGCGTCATTGCGATTATTCATTGCCGCACGCCGGAAAGTGCTGCGCTCGCCATCAAGATCACCTTTGTGATCTCCGGCTTTCTTCCGGCCAATTTCTACGCTTTCGTATGTGTCTTCCCGCACCAGCGTTTCACCGGTATCAAGACGGTGCTGGGGTTCCTCTACCTGTGTGGCATTGCCATTGCCATGCTGATCAATTCGGAATACTACCTCAAGGACGTCGTCGTCCTGCCGGGAAGGCCGCCGCAGCCGGTCTACGGCCCGGTGTTCTTCAGCTATTCCGGGATGGTGATGGTGGCGATGGTCTTCTCCTTCGCCAACCTCTTCCGGAAACTGCTCCGGAGCGCCGGCATCGAGCGTCGCCAGATCGAGCACGTCATCGGTGGCATTTTCCTTTCAACTGGACTCGCCACGGCCACGAATGTGGTGGCACCTGCGCTCGGTATTCAGAACACGGAACAGTATGGTCCGTGTTTCATGGTGCTGATGACGGCGATCTTTGCGTACTCGATGGTGCGCTACCACCTGCTCGACATTCTGTTCATCCTTTCACGCACCACCGTATACGCCACCGTGACCGTGTTCGTCGCGACCACCTTCATGGGGACCGTGACCGTGGTGCATTGGGTCTCGAGTGGCGGCGGACGGAACGTCGATTTCTTTACGACCCTGTTGTCGGCACTTGTCGTGGCGCTGGTCCTGCAGCCGCTCAAGGAGCGCGTGCAGCTCTTACTGGATCGTC
>JAUIKJ010000202.1 GCA_030430835.1 Candidatus Hydrogenedentota bacterium | reverse complement strand
GACGGTATGCGTATCATGACCGGATCGCGTGTCTGCGCATTCCGGCGACAGCCGTCCATAGGCCCTCGGTATTGCCTATCGCCGCTTCAGCCGCTCCGCGAGCCGCGTGTGCCGCCGCACCGTCTCCGTGTTTCTGATTGCGCTGCGGACCGCCTTTCCGTCACCCACGATGATCACCAGTTGCTTTGCGCGCGTGACCGCGGTGTATAGAACGTTGCGCTGTAGCATCATGAAGTGCTGCGGCAAGAAACTCAGCACCACCGCCGGATACTCGGATCCCTGCGCCTTGTGTACCGTCGCCGCATAGGCCAGCGACAGGTTGTCCAGCTGATCCGCGGCGTAGATCACCCGTCGTCCGTCGTCGAAGCCCACTTCCAGTTCGCCCGCATCCTCCTCGTAGAGCGTGATGACACCGGTGTCACCGTTGTAGACCTCGAGCTCGTAATTGTTCCGCAGCTGCATCACCTTGTCACCCACGCGAAAGCTGCGCCGCGTCACAATCTTTCCGCGCGGATTCAGCGCTTCCTGCAGCGCCTCGTTCAAGGCGTTCACCCCCGCATCACCGCGGCGCATCGGTGAGAGCACCTGAATGTCGCGCACCGGGTCCAGGCCGAACCTGTGGGGTATCCGCTCGGCCAGCAGTTCCACGATGGTATCGCGCGCCTTGGCTGCGTCACTACGCTGAATGAGAAAGAAATCCGTCTCGTTGAACTGCGGCGCCTCGCCGTGATTGATGCGGTGCGCGTTGGTGATGATGCCCGACTCGGCCGCTTGCCGGAACACGGTCTTCAGCCGCACCACGGGCAGTACCCCACTCGCGATACAATCCAGCAGCACATTGCCGGGCCCCACGGCCGGCAACTGATCCACGTCGCCGACGAGCAGAAGCCGCGCGAAGGGTGGCACCGCCCGCACCAGCGCATGCATCAGCGACACGTCAATCATCGACGCCTCGTCCACCACCACCAAGTCCGTGTGTATGGGGTTGTGTACATCGCGCGTGAAGCCACCCGTCTTCGGGCTGAACTCCAGCAGCCGATGCAACGTGCCCGCATCGCGGCCGGTCGCCTGTTCCATCCGCTTCGCCGCGCGGCCCGTGGGCGCGGCCAGCACGAAACTCAGGCCCTTCTTCTCCAGAATGGCGAGCAGGCTGTTGATCACCGTGGTCTTGCCCGTGCCCGGGCCGCCGGTGATGATCAGCAGCTTCTCCGTTACTCCTCGCCGAATTGCCTCGCGTTGCTCGGGGGACAGCGCGATCTTCCGGTTCTTCTCCACCCACTTCAGCGCATTCTCGATCTGGATTGGCGGTGCGTTGAGCGGGGTGGCCTGGAGTCGCCGCAGCCGCTCCGCAACGCCCGCTTCCGCCCCCTGCATCGCCGGGAGAAACACAGCATGCTGTTCGCGCTTGACCAGGCCCTCGACGCTCATCCGCTCCAGGGGCGGATCGAGAAGTTTCTCCGATACCCCCAGGAGTTGCGCCGCGGACGACAGCAGTTCCCCGTGCGGCAGGAACACATGCCCCTCGCCCATCGCGCGCCAGAGCGCGTGCAGCAAACCCGCTTCGAGTCGTTGCGGTGCTTCCTTTTCGATACCGAGGCGCCCAGCGATCGTGTCCGCTCCGGCGAAGGCGATGCCGGGAATGTCCTGCGCCAGGCGATAGGGGTTCTGGCGCACGACCGCGAGCGCCTTGTCGCCATAGGCCTGATAGATCTTTGCGGCTTGCGCCGGGGTCACGCCGTTCCCCTCGAGGAAGATCATGATTGACTGCACCGCCTTCTGCGATGCCCATGCCTCGCGGATTTGATCCGCGCGCTTTGCGCCAATCCCGGGAACACTGCGCAACCGTTGCGGCTGTTCGTCAATCACGCGCAGCGTCTCCACGCCGAAGGCCGCCACCAGCCGCCGGGCAAACTCCGGGCCGATGCCTTGAATCAGACCCGATCCAAGGTACTTTTCGATCCCCTCCACCGTGCTCGGCAGAATGGTCTCGCAGGATTCCGCGCGCAGTTGGCGACCAAATTTCTTGTCCTCGATCCAGCGCCCCCGCAGCCGCGCAGTCTCGCCCACGGATACCGGGAGAAAGCTCCCGACGAAGGTATCCAACTCTGGCGCGTTCTCCCGGCGCAGGCGCGCCACCATGAACCCCGTATCGGGGCTCTCGAAGACAATTCGCTCCACCACGCCCTCCAGCGTCACGACCGGGTCCAGGTCGGTCTGGGCGTCTGCAACCGCGGGGCGCCGCCGCGGCGGGTTCTCGTCGAAGAGGTCCATTCGCGCTATTACGCCGTTCCGGACGCATCCAATGCAACCGCTGCGCCCGGATTGGCGGGCGTATCGATGCCTCCGGTATTATGACGGATTCGTAACATTCGCAGTCCCCCGGAAGGAGTGTCCCGCATGAAGGCGTTGCGCCGGTTGGTGAAGTATGGTTTCCTCGCGCTGCTCGTGGTTGCGCTGATTGTCACGGTCTGGTTCAACGCCCGCGCCAAGGCGGCGCTGCCCATGCTGGATGGTGAAGTACGCCACGAAACCCTCAGTGGTGAAGTGCGCGTGGTGCGCGATGACTGGGGCGTACCACACATCCTCGCCGCCGACGAGCTCGATGGCTATTTCGCGCTGGGCTATGTCATGGCGCAGGACCGGCTCTTCCAGATGGAGTTGATGCGCCGCCTCGCGGGTGGACAACTCTCCGAGCTCGTCGGCAAGCCGGCTGTCCGGGTCGACCGTATAGTGCGCGGTTTCCGTCTCCGTCCGAAGGCCGCAGATTATCTCGCCATGCACCAGGATTCGCATCCGGAGATCCGCGCGATCTCAGAGAGGTTCTGCGCGGGCATCAACCACTTTATGGACACCGAAGAACTCCCGCTGGAGTTCGCCGTGCTCGGCATTCAGAAGCGCCCCTTCACGCCGGTGGACTGCCTTTCCATTGGTGCGATTCTCCCAATCACCTTCGCCGACGGGCTGCGTGAGGACGCGCTGAACACGATCCTTAAGGCGATTCATCCCGATCTCGATACCGACGAACTCTTCCCCGGCTACCACAAGGAAGTGCCGGTCACCGTGATGGAGACCCTCGAAGAAGCCGCGCAGTGGGCTGCGGAGCATCCGGAGCACTATCAGGTGGCGGGCAACAACGACAAGGCCCTTGCGTCGGTGGCGGCCATGCGTAGCCTTGTCGCCGACCTGCACGATATTCGCACGATGATCACCCCCGCGCTCGGCAGCAATTCCTGGGTGGCCGGGCCCTCGCGCACGAAGTCCGGCCGGGCTATGCTGGCGAACGACCCGCACATCGGCTTCACCAATCCCAGCATCTGGTATGAGGCAAACATCAAGGCCGGGGACTTCGAATGGTACGGCTGGTATCTCCCGCTGATTCCTTTCTCCCTCATCGGCCACAATCGCCACCACTCCTGGGCACTCACCATGCTCGCGAACGACGACGTGGACCTCTACCGCGAAGAGTTCAAGCCGGACGATCCGACGAAAGTGAAGTACAAGGGCGAATGGACCGATGTCCTGATCGAGGAGGAGGAGGTGCCCGTGCGCTTTGGCGCGACGGAGACCGCGCAGATCCGTGTCACCAAGCACGGTCCGGTGATCACCGATTTGCTCTCGGCCCTGATGGAATACAACGGGCCGGACGTGTCCATGTCCTGGGTGTGGCAGCACCTCGAGTACACGGACATGATCGCCTTTCACCGCATGGCCCGGGCCAAGAGCATCGAGGAATTCGAGGCGGCGGTAGCGCTGATTACCTCGCCCGGCCTGAACGTTTCCTACGCGGACGCCGAGGACAACATTGCCTGGTGGGCCGCAGGACGCATTCCGATTCGTCCCCCGCATGTGAACAACAAGGCGCTGCTGGATGGCGCATCGGGCAAGGATGAGATTCTTGGTTATGTCGACTTCGCGGACAATCCAAAACTCATCAACCCGGAATGGGGCTACATCGCCACGGCGAACAACAAATCCACCTTTAAATCGGTCGGCGACGTGCCGGACATGCAGGGCTATTGGCAGCCCGGCGACCGCGCCGCGCGCATCGAAGAAGTGCTCGATACCCGCGACGACTGGGACATCGAAGGATTCCAGGCGTTGCAGTTTGACGACAAGGCATGGGCTGCGGACTTCATTCTTCCGCGCATTTTGAACAGCCTGCGGATTGTCGACCTTACCCGGGACGAGAAGGAAGCGGTCGCGATTCTCGAGCACTGGGATCATCTGCACGGCAAGGACTCCGTCGGCGCCATGCTCTACCAGATGATCAACGACCGCATCATGTATCACCTGCTGGCCGACGAGTTGGGTGAAGGTCTGCTTGGTCCCTATCACTCGTTGGCCGACAGCTGGAACTTCTACAAGTTTGCAATGAAGACGCCGTCGTCCGCCTACTGGAACAAGATCGACACGCCGGACATCGAGACGCAGGGCGCGATCATCGTGCAGGGCTTCCGCGCCGCGATCGCCTTCCTGCGCGAAGAACTCGGCGACGATATCCACGCCTGGGAATGGGGCAAGCTGCACACGATGACCTTCAAGCACCCCTTCGGCTACATTCCCGGCCTCGGTGGCATCTTCAACGTTGGTCCCTTCCCGGCCTCAGGCGGCGACCGTATCGTCAACAACATGCTCTACCTTGGCAATGGCAACTTTGAAGTCGTCGCCGGGCCGTCGACCCGCCGGGTCATCGACTTCGCGGATCCGGAGACCGCCTATGCCATTCTCCCCACCGGCAACTCCGGCCACATCAAGAGCCCGCACTACGGCGACCAGGCCCCGCTCTTCATGGATGGGAAGTACCGGGTCGTCAACTTCACCCGCGACCAGATCGAGGCCCACAAGAAACACGAACTCATCTTCGCACCGCCGAACTAAGTAAACGTCGTCCGACAGGAACCCAATTAAGACGCGAACCACCACCGGCCACCCTGCTCCCCATTGTCACCTCACCCCCATTGTCAACTCGACCAACGGGAGAGGTCTTACCCCCATGTCACCGCACCCCGTCACCCCGCCCCCCATTGTCACCTCGACCAACGGGAGAGGTCTTACCCCCACGCACACCCAAGCCCGCAAAGCGGGCGACAGTGACTAGCCCCGGGGTGCAAGCCCGGGGTACCCGCACACCCCCAATGCCCAGCCCGTGAAACGGGCGGCAGGACCCCAAAACCCAAGTTGGCACACCCCAGTCAATCATGCTAGAACAAAGCCAACCCCGCACGGGCGCGGGGGCCACGCAGGCGCCCGCCGCCAGAACACACAGGGACACGCCATGAACCGCTTCCATCGTGCACGGATTGCCCTACTTGGTCTCACGCTGCTCCTCAGCCCCTTCGCCCACGCGGGCGACTACGACGCGGTAACCGGCATCTGGCAGATGTCCGTCCAAATGGGGACGCAGACCAACGAGTCCACACTGACCCTCAGCGAGGCGGATGGTGTGCTCAAGGGGATGGCCGGAAACGAACGCGGTGCCGTACCGGTTCAGGACTTGTCCTTCAAAGAAAACACCCTGCGCTGGGCCGTTACGCTGCGCGGACAGAAGATGCCGATCGAGGTTACGGTCGACGGTGACAGCTTCGAGGGCGCGCTCAAGTCTCCCATCGGCAGCCTGCCGGTGAAGGGTAAGCGCGTGACTGAAGAGGAACTGGCCGCGCAGCAACGCGCGATCGAAGGACTGGTCGGTGATTGGGAAGTCTATAGCGAATATGACGGTAACACGATCGAATCGAAAATCCGCATCTCCATCGACGAAGACGACGGCGACATCGAAGCGCTCATCATGAGTCCTGGTACGCGGGTAATGGCGCGCCGGATCGAGTTGAAAGACGATACCCTGCGCATGGTCATCGGCTTCCCC
>JAUIKJ010000201.1 GCA_030430835.1 Candidatus Hydrogenedentota bacterium | reverse complement strand
CTTCAGTTCTTCGGCGGCCTTGTCGATCTTCTCGGCCGCGTCGTCGTCCACACTACCCGAGGCCACAGCGTCGCTCGCCTGCTTCGCGGCCTTGGCCGCGGACGCGGTCTCTTTGATCTCTTTTGATTTATAGCGCGCGGCGATCTCCGCGTCGCTGATCTCATGCGCCTTGCGCCGCACCAATTCGACCCATGCCGCTGCTTCTGCCCGGAGTTCATCGAGGGTCAGCGGCATCAATACAAGTTTCAATTCATCCAGCGGGATGTTGGGGTCGCCCGTGGTGATGACCGCGTAGTCCGAGGCCGTATCGTCTGCCGCATGGGCATCGTCGACACTTACGGTCATGACGGCCAGCAGCAGTACCATTCCAAGCGCACGCGGCGCCGCATTCATTCGAGGCATGTCCCCTCCTGTTTCTCGGGTTTCGGGGCATGATACCATCCGTTCCCCAAGTTTTTTAAGGGCGCGATTCCGTGCCTGATAAAAGTGAAAAAGGTTGGCTTCGATGTCATCACGTGCTACGCGCGCTGGGGTGGTGGTTCTCGTTCTGCTGTTGCTGTTGGCGGGCATCACCCGGTGGCGCATGGGCACGACGATTGTCGTGATCGGGGACACGGGTTATCTCTCCGAACCGGTGCCGCCCAACGCTGCCACGGAAATCAGCGTGTTCGCCTACAATGTTCAGGCGCGTCCTTGGTTCGACGATTCCGATCACAAGTTTCCCTTCATCGCCCCCCGGCTCAACCACTACGACATCGTGGCCGTCCAAGAGTGTTTCAAGGACCACGCGCTGTTGTGGGAGGGAACGGAGCATCCGGTCCGGGTCTACCACGGCGGGCTCCGACACCCCGCAAAGCTGGTGGGGTCAGGGCTCTCTACCCTGGCGCGCTTCCCGCTGGAACATGAGCGCACCTTCCACTACAGCCGAGGCGGAAACTTCGAGAACCGAATCGCTTCGAAGGGCATTCTGCTGACGCGACTCCGAATCCACGGTCGGCCTCTCGATGTCTACAACACGCACATGGTGGCCGCGAAAACGCCATCCTCCATGGAGGCGCGCCGGGGCCAGGCCCGGGAACTCATCGATTTTGTCAATGCCAACACCCCGGCGGACGACGCCCTGCTGCTCCTGGGTGACTTCAACATGCGGCACAGCCGGGGGGACGGCCAGCACCCGGAGATTGTGGCCGGCACGGTACCGGCCCGCTTCGACACGCTGAGCCAACCCCAACTTTTTGACGCAATTCTTCTTGCGTTGCGCCTTCAGGATGCCGGTGAAGTCTTGAACGGCCCCGCCTTCGACGGTGTCGATCACGTGCTGTACCGCTCTGGCGCACGGTGGACAATAACACCGCGACACGCAATTCGGGACGCCTCGGAATTCCGAGATCCCGAGGGGGTGCCGCTGAGCGATCATGCGCCGCTGATGGTTCGGTTTCGGTTAGCGCCCGGCAGCGGGCAACGTCAATAAATTATTGTGTTTATACCGGGCATGTTGTAGACTTCTCCCGTGCAATGGTTGCACACGTGTTCGGAGCCCTAGCGTTCGAGACACCGTTCTGTAACAGATTCCGTTTCCTTGTAAGCTTGCGCCTACCTGCGTTTCCTTTCGGATTGGTTACTGCCCGATGTTGATCGCGACCCTCCAAGTAACCTGTCTGGAAAGGACAAGACGATGAAACTGTATGTGGGAAATCTGTCGTACAACACCGACAACGAAGGCCTCCGCGCTGCGTTCGAGCAGTATGGTCAGGTAAACGACGCGAGCGTTGTCAGCGACCGTGAAACCGGCCGTTCGCGTGGCTTTGGTTTCGTGGAAATGCCGAACGACTCGGAAGCCACGAAGGCGATGAGCGAAATCAACGGCCGCGATCTTGATGGCCGTACGGTCACCTGCAACGAAGCGCGTCCGCGCGTCGATCGTGGTGGTGGTGGTGGCGGCGGCCGTGGCGGCTACAACCGCTACTAGGCCGCACCTGGACTGACACCGAATCGGGCCCGGCTCCTCAGGGAGCCGGGTCCGATTATTTTTTGGGACACCGCGTGCGGCACCACCCGAAGATCTTTTTTCGAGACCAAGAGACCTGATAAGCTAGCCTCCGCTGTAGTTGCTTCGCGTCTACCCTCGGCGCCATCCCATCCAATGGAGTTCTGAATGGCCCTGGACAGCATCTATCAAGAGTGGTATGAACGCATCGATCGCGACATGGCGTACCTCTCCGAGTGTTTTCGGGAAGTCCTGATCGAACTTGGGGAACCCGCACTCGCCCGCCTGCTCGATGACGACAACGCCCCAGGAAACGCGGTCGATTCACCCGCATCGGCCTCCGGCACCATCGACCGCGAATTGCAGGTGTTCTCGATCTGGTTCCAGTTGCTCAACCTTGTCGAAGAGAACGCTGCCATCCAGGCGCGGCGCCAGCGTGTCGCGGAGATTGGCTACCTCGACGAACCCGGACTCTGGGCGCACACCCTGCGTTCACTGCGCGACGATGGGTTCAGCGAAGACCAGATCGCGGAGACCTTGAAGAGTGTCCGGGTCGAAGTCGTATTCACGGCCCACCCGACAGAAGCCAAGCGCCCGGTCGTGCTCCGGCAGCACCGTGAGATCTTTGCCCTGCTTCAGCAGCATGCAAACCCCATCTGGACCCACCGCGAAAAGCGCGCACTACGCGAGGAATTCCTTGTCGCCCTCGAACGGCTCTGGCGTACCGGCGAGATGTTTCTCCACAAGCCGGACGTTGCCTCGGAATTGGACCATATCCTCGACTACTTCCGGAAGAGCCTGCCCCGCGCCGTCCCGCGGGTTGACCAGCGACTACGGGATGCCTGGCGCGAAGCGGGCTTTGACCCCGCGAAGATAGCGCGTCCGAGTGCGCTGCCCTCGTTGCGCTTTGGTAACTGGGTCGGCGGTGACCGGGACGGGCACCCCCTGGTCACGGCGGACACCACGCGGCACGCGCTGGCGCGACTGCGGTCGTCGGCCCTGCGCGCTGCATACCGGGACGTGACCAGCGTCATGCACAAGATGCCACTGCTGGACCTGTTGCAGGAGAGCACGCCGGAACTGCGGGACGCCCTCGCGTCGATCGAGTCCCAGACCCCGGACCTCGCGACTGTGGCACCCTACCCGAACGAGCCTTGGCAGCGTTGGGCTGCACTCATGCGCCACCGCGTGCCCGGCGCACCGGACGGTGTGCAGGGCGAGGCCCAGTATGCATCGCCGCTCGCGCTGCGCAAGGACCTGTCCCTGTTGTGTGATGCCCTTTTGGCCATTCAGGCCCGGCGCCTCGCCGATGCCGACGTGATCCCGACGATGCGCAATCTCGACATCTTCGGTTTCCACACCGCGGCCTTGGACGTGCGCCAGAACAGCGAGTTTCATGAGCAGGCACTGAGCCAGTTGTTGACCGCCGCTGGCCTGGATGCGGCCGCATACACGAAGGGCGACGAGGCCGCGCGCCGCGCGTACCTCTCGAAGGAACTCGAGGTGCCGCGCCCCCTCGGACCGCGGCGACAGGAGTATGGGGAACACGCCCGCGCCGTCGTGGACGCGTACCAGGTCATCGCCAATCAGATCGACAAACACGGGCGTGCGGGCATCGGTTCCTTCATCGTCAGCATGACGCGCGACGTCTCGGATCTTCTGACCGTCTATGTGCTCGCCCGGGAAGCCGGTCTTATGCAGCAGACGGATCAAGGCATCGGCTGCGAGATTCCCGTGGTTCCGCTCTTCGAGACGGTGGACGACCTGCGCAACAGCCCGAAGATTCTCGCCGACTTTCTCGACCACCCCGTCACGCGGGCGAGTCTTGCGTTGCAGTGCCCGGATCGCCCCGTGCAACAGGTGATGCTCGGCTACAGTGACAGCAACAAGTCCGGTGGTGTTCTCGCCAGCCAGTGGGAATTGCATCAGGCGCAGAAACTGCTCGCGGGCGTCGCGCGGGATCGCGGCGTAGCGGTCGAGTTTTTCCACGGCCGCGGCGGCACGACCAGCCGCGGCGCCGGCCCCACACACCGATTCCTTCAGGCTCTTCCGCATGGTTCGCTAATGGGCAGTTTCCGGCTCACGGAACAGGGCGAGACCATCGCGCAGAAGTACGGCAACCCGGTGACCGGCGCCTATAATCTCGAGCATCTACTCGCCGGCGTCACGGCCGCGAAGCTCTATCATGAGGGCCGTCCGGACGAAGACGCAGAACTTGAAGCGCTGGGCAACCGCTTGTGCGAATACAGTGTGAACTCGTATCAGGCGCTGTTGAATGAACCGGGCTTCATCGGCTTCTGGGCGGACGCTACGCCCATCGATGCCCTGGAGCAGAGTTTCATCGGTTCGCGTCCCAGCCGCCGAACGGGCAAACGATCACTCGAGGATCTCCGGGCGATTCCCTGGGTCTTCAGTTGGAGCCAGGCCCGATACTATCTGCCGGGCTGGTACGGTGTGGGCACCGCGCTCGCGCGCCTCGAGGCGGAATCCCCGAATGACTTTGCCTACCTGCGCGAGCAACTCCGGACCTGGCCTTTCATGCGCTACGTCCTCTACAACGCGGAGACGAGCCAGGCCTCGGCCGACAAGGAGTTGATGCACGAATACGCGCAGTTGGTCGCCGACACAGCCATCCGCGATCGCATCTATGGAATTATCGTCGGGGAATGGGATCGCTGCGAATCGATGATCGACAAGCTCTTTGGCCGTCCACGCGCGGAACGGCGCCCGCGCATGATGAAGACCCTCGCCATGCGCGACCGTGGCCTGCGGCACCTGCACCAGCGCCAGATCGCCTTGCTCCGCCAGTCCCGCGCCGCGCGCGCTGCGGGCGACGAAGCTGCCGCCGACGCGCTGGTTCCGTCGCTGCTCCTGTCCATCAATGCCATCGCGAGCGGATTGCGCACGACGGGCTGAGTCGCCTGCACCGTGCCGATTGACAGATTCCGGCATGCCTGCGATAATTCGCGATTTACGGGGAAGCCGGGTGTCGTCCGAAATCTCAGAAGAAACCGCCGCACTTTCCGCGCGCCTTAGTCGTCCCCGGATCGCATACGCCACACTCGCGGGACTGATCCTGATCCATATCGCGGCCAATCTACTGTGGCTGCGCGTCGATGATCATGTCATCCGAATCGACGAGGAGTTTCACGCCGCCGGCGCGCGCGACTACTATTACGCGCTCGCGGCACCGGCCTACGACGGTATCGGCGAGCGCCTACAGGCCATCGGGGAAATCCGTTCGCCCTACCCGCCCTTGTTGCACATCCTCGGCGCATTGCTTGCGATGCTGTTTGGCTACAGCCGCGACGTCATCGTACTCGCGGGCACCGTCAGCTTTGTGCTGACGCTGCTGGGGTGCTATCGGGTCGCACGCGAACTGTTTGCGCGCGATGGGGCGTTGCTTTGCACGGCCATTGTCGGCTTCATCCCGATCCTCTTTGCCGGATCGCGCTACATGGCACTCGAGAATCTGATCGCGGCGTTGACCGTCTGGGCCATCTATACGCTCTATCGATCGGAAGGATTTCGCCTGGCCGGGTGGTCCGCGCTGTTCGGATTGATCAATGGGGCCGCGATTCTGACCAAGCCCAACGCCTTCGCCTACTACCTGCCCGCGAGTGCAATCGTGTTTTGCATGGGACTCATCTGGGCCTGTCGCGAACCCGCGAACCGGAACCGCGCCCTCGGCCGGGTGGTCGTGAACGGCGGTCTGAGCATCGTCCTGGCCGTGCTGGTGTTTCTCCCGTGGTATGCCTTCCATCGCGAGTACCTGACCGACTACTGGCTGCATGAGCACAAAGGCGGTGAGACCCCCTTCAGTTTCGTGGAGACTGCGGACCCGGCCTTGGAGGAATCGGCTGAAACGATGGCGGCTGTGCCCCACGAAAGTACGGGCACTCGGAA
>JAUIKJ010000200.1 GCA_030430835.1 Candidatus Hydrogenedentota bacterium | reverse complement strand
GGGTTCGCCGTGGGCGGTTGCTTGTTCTTTTTCGGCTTGGCCGTCGCCGTCGCGCCGAGTTGCTGTGCGGCTTCGGTGTGCGTGAAGTAGCGCTGACTCAACTCGTCGGCGAAGGCCGGCAACTCTTCCGACAACACTTCAAACATGGCGGCCAGTGCCGGGCGGGTGCCGGCGTCATCCACGGTGGCCGCGATGTGCATGTCGGCAAGCATCACCTCCGAGCGCACGCGCTCGAGGCGGCGCTCCTCGGCATTGAGCAGGCCGGGACCGCCATGCATGGGGAGCCGCGGCAGGTGCCGCGCGAGCCGGCTGAGCTGATAGGCCACCGCACGCGGATTGGTCTCGTCGCAAACCAGGGTATCGAGCACCGCCGCCGCCTGGACGTTGACATCGTAGCGCGCGCGATAGGTCATGGGGCTGTCGAAGATCGCGAGCAGGCTGCGCAGCAGCGGCTCTTCCGGCGACACCGGCGTCACCAGCGCGCGTTCGAGCACGGACGCGGTTTCGATGGCACGCTCGATGCGCCGACCGATATCGATAAAGTACTGGCCGGGTTCGCGGGTCATATTCTCCCGCGTCAACCCGCTGAAGGCCGCGAAGCCAAAGACCAGGGAGTTCAAGGCGTCCAGCGCCATGCCAATTTCCCGAGCCTTGGCGGCGCTGTCCAGGTAGTCCTGCGTGAAGTTGTTGAGGATGCGCCAATCGTCTTCGGAGAAGCGTTCGCGCACGACCCATGCCGCCTGGCGGATTGCCCTAATGTCGCCTACGATACCACCCGTGATATCCGGGTTCTGGATAAGATCGAGGGTGCGCGCCTGGATGGTTTCCACGAATCCCGGAGCGGGCAAGGTCGCGGTGGCGGACGGTGGCGGCGAGTCCGCCGCGGGTTCGGGATCGAGCAGGCCGGGCGGCCCTGCCTCGATCAGGCGGCGAAATTCCGGGCGGTCCGCGAGTCCGTCTTCATCGGCACAGAGCACCAGCACCTGCCGCAGGAAGCGCACCGTGCACTCGGCGCGCTCACAGTAACGGCCCAGCCAGTACAGATTCTCGGCCAGGCGGCTCGACAGGTTTTCCCGCGATCGCATGAACTCGAGGGGTTCGTCCGCGTTGGGCAACAAGGAGATCGGTTCCACGGGCACGTCGGAGAGGATCCAGACGTCCTTGCTTCCGCTCCCCTTCTGCATCGACATTTCCACGGTGTCTTCCGCCGGACTAAAACGCGCAAGGCCGCCAGGCATTACGCCGATGGTGCCGTCGGTGGCGGCGTAGGCAAAGACGCGCAGGGTAAGCTGGCGACCCGACAGCGCGGCTCCCTGCATAATCGGCGCCTGCGAGGGCACGGGTTGCTCCTGAACGGCGAAGAGTTCAGGACGCTGTCGCCAGCGCGCGAGCAGTTGTGCGCGGTCCTCGGGGGATAGTGCCGCGGTGGGCACCCGCTCGGGGTGGGCCGGGGCGAAGGCGGGCACGAGACACCGCTGGTCCATCTCTGCCTCAATCGCGGCGCGGTCTTCCGGTAGTCCGCCCCAGCGCACGGAAGTACTCTGCAGCAGCAGGTCCTCGCCGAAGAGGTGGTGGCACAGGGCGGGGAGCAGCGCCTTCAGCGCGAGAGTCTCCACGGCACCCGAACCAATGGCGTTGCAGGTACTCAGGTTTTGCTTGCGCAGGGCCTGAAGCAAGCCCGTGACCCCGAGGGTGGAATCCCGGCGCAGTTCCAGCGCATCGCAATAGGCGTCGTCGACGCGACGCAGCATGACGTCGACTTCCTGCAGCCCGCGCACGGTCCGGTAATAGACCTTGTCATCGCGCACGGTGAGGTCGTCCCCCTCGAGAAGGGGGATGCCGAGGTAGCGTGCGAGGTAGACATGCTCGAAGTAGGTTTCGTTCTGCGGCCCGGGCGTAAGCAAGACGATCGAAGGGTTGTGTCCCGGCTTCGGACTGGTTTGCCGCAGCGTTTCACGGAAGCCATCGAAGAAGCTGGCGAGTCGCCGCACGGAAACATCGGCCATGAGATGCGGAAAAGTTCGCGCCATGATGATGCGGTTCTCGAGGGCATAACCCGCGCCCGAGGCAGACTGGGTGCGATCGCCGTATACCCGCCATTGGCCGTCGGGACCGCGCACGAGGTCCGCTGCATAGCGGACGATGTGCCCGGTGGCAGGCACAGGCACGCCGTGGCAGGGGCGCAGGAAGCGGTCGTTGGCAGCGACATACTCCGGCGGCAATTGACGGCCATGAATCAGAGATTGCGGGCCGTAGATATCGGCGAGGATGGCGTTGAGCAGCCGGTGGCGCTGGATGACACCCGCCTCAATGGCGTTCCATTCCTGCTGAGGGATGACGACGGGAAGCAGGTCGAGGTCCCAGGGGCGGTCCATGCCCTTGGGGTCTCCGTAGACGTTGTAGGTGATGCCGTTCTCGCGGATAATGGATTCTGCGTTGCGGCGGCGGGCCTCCATATCGTCCGGGGCAAGCGATGCCAGCGGCCCAATCACGGATCCGTAGTGATCGCGCACGCGACCGTCGGCATCGCAGAATTCATCGTAGCCATCGGCCGCGGCGAGGTAACCGGCGAGCAGCCGGTGCACGTTTTGGTCGCAGATCGAATTCGTAGTATCGGGTACACTCATCGGGTATTCCGCCGGCTCGGGTCTTCATCGTAGCGCAAAAGTTGTGCCAAGGCGAAGCCCCTGGCACACCGCGCGCGGCATGTGGGGATCGTGGCACACGACTTGCTGATACGTTCATGGCGAATCCTTGGCAATTGTGGCCCGGTTTGTCGCGGCCCCATATTTTGCAGGCAGAAAGGTGTACTGTGTCCAATCGCGTTGCGTTGCACCACCGTACGGAGTACAAATTCGACCGTTCGGTACGACTTTCACCACATATCATACGGCTGCGTCCGGCGCCGCATTGCCGGACCCACATCGAGAGTTACTCGCTGCAGGTCGAACCGCGCAAGCAATTCCTCAACTGGCAGCAGGATCCCTACGGGAACTATCTTGCCCGGCTGGTCTTTCCGGATGCGGCGCCGCGCCTTCGCATCGACGTGGATCTGGTGGCCAACCTGACGGTCATCAACCCCTTCGATTTTTTCCTGGAAGAGGGGTACTTCCACTTTCCCTTCACCTACACCGAGGACCAGCTCACCGATCTTGCGCCTTACCTGAAGAAGGAAACCCCGGGGCCCTTGCTCAAGAAGGCCATCGCGGGGATACCCCGGCACAAGCAGCAGACCCTGGACTTTCTGGTAGAGGTCAACCGGAAGCTACAGGAACAAATTGCGTACGTCATCCGGATGGAACCGGGGGTCCAGCGCTGCGAAGAGACACTGGAGAAAGAGAGTGGTTCCTGCCGCGACACCTCCTGGCTACTGGTGCAAATGCTGCGCCACTGTGGAATCGCGGCGCGATTCGTCAGCGGCTACCTGATCCAGCTCAAGGCCGACGTGAAGCCGGTGGAAGGACCCGAAGGGCCGGAGGAAGACTTCACCGATCTGCATGCCTGGACGGAGGTCTACCTGCCGGGCGCGGGCTGGGTGGGGCTGGACCCGACCTCGGGCCTGCTGGCGGGTGAGGGACACATCCCGCTGGCGTGTACCCCGGACCCGACGGGCGCGGCGCCCGTGGTGGGCAGCCTGGAGAAGTGCGAGACGGAATTCGAATTCGCGATGTCGGTGCAGCGGATCTGGGAGATGCCGCGCATCTCGAAGCCCTTCAGCGATTCGGCCTGGGCGGACATCGATGCGCTGGGCCTGCGCGTGGACGCTGCGCTGCGCGCGCAAGACGTGCGACTGACGATGGGCGGCGAACCGACCTTTGTGTCGGACATCGACCGCGAAGACGAGCAATGGCACACCGCGGCGCTCGGCGATGAGAAGTGGCAGAAGGGCGTGGAGATGTTCGACCGCCTGAGCAAGCGTTTCGCGGCGGGCGCGGTACACCACGTCGGCCAGGGCAAGTGGTACCCCGGCGAGCGTCTGCCGCGCTGGTCCTTCGACTGCTTCTGGCTGAAGGACGGTACGCCGCTCTGGCGCAATCCCGCGGATCGGGGCGACCCGCGCAAGGACTACGGCTTCACCGATGCCGATGCCGACATGCTGATGCAGGCGCTGTGCAGCGAGTTGGAGGTGTCCGGGAAGCTGGCAATCCCGGCCTATGAGGACGTGTTCTACTATCTCTGGCGCGAGCGGCGCTTGCCCGGCAACGTGGATCCCTTGGACTCGAAACTCGACGATCCGGAAGAGCGCGCACAGTTGATGAAGGTCTTTGATCAGGGTTTGGAGCATGTCGTGGGCTATGCCCTGCCGCTGCGCGCGGTCTACGGCGGGCCGGACTGGCACTGGGAGTCGGGCGAATGGTTCCTGCGCACGGAGCGCATGTACCTGATGCCGGGCGACTCGCCGATGGGCCTGCGGCTGCCGCTGGATTCCTTGCCGTGGGAAGTGGAGACGGAACGGCACACGGTCTACACGGCGGATCCGGCCGGATGGCCGGCGCGATCCAGCAAGGCGGGCTGGCCGGAACTGCAACGCCAACTCCCCACGGGACGCAAGCCGAGCGCGGTGACGATGAACCTCGATCCCATGGAACGTACCGCGCGATCCGGGGGCGTCGACTATCCTGCGGGTATTGTGCGTACGGCGCTGTGCGTCGAAGCGCGGAACGGCCGGGTGCACGTGTTCATGCCGCCGCTTGACGAGGCGCCGCAATATTTTGCGCTGGTGCGCGCGATTGAGAACGCCGCGGCGAAGACCGGGGTGCCGGTCATTCTGGAAGGCTATGATCCGCCCTTCGATCCGCGCATCAACAGCTTCAGCATCCGCCCCGACCCGGGGGTGCTGGAGATCAATATCCACCCCGCGGCCTCCTGGAAAGAGCGCAAGGAGATCGCCTTCGGGCTCTACGAAGACGCGCGTGAAACGCGGCTGAGCGCGGAGAAGTATGCGGTGGATGGGCGTGCAACCGGAACCGGTGGTGGCGGGCATCTGGTGCTGGGTGGTCCGACGCCGGTGGAGAGTCCTTTCCTGCGGCGGCCTGATCTGCTGCGCAGCATGCTCAGCTTCTGGCACAACCACCCGGGGCTGTCCTACCTCTTCACCGGGCTCTTCGTGGGGCCGACGAGTCAGGCGCCACGCGTGGACGAAGCGCGCAACGACATGACGGCGGAACTGGAGGTGGCCTTTCGGCAACTGAGCCGCGAGGGCGCGACGCCGCCATGGCTGGTGGATCGGCTCTTCCGCAACCTGCTCGTGGAGTTGTTCGAGCAATCCGATGACTTGCTCGATCGGCTTCCGTCTTTCCAATCGTGCTTGGCGGCATCAATCAGAAGCTCCAATTGGTCTTCTGTTATGGGCAGTGCATCGGAGTCTTTGAACAGGCCACCATTGAAGCGCTTCAGCTTGGTGGTCAGTGCTTGCGAAAATCCGCCCCCGTCCATCGTTTGCCAAAGGCCTTGCAGCATGTCGGCTGCATATTCGGTCTTACCGCGCATTCCCCGCAATAAATTGGTGAAGCTGTTTTCAGGGATAAGCGCCACGTCTTCGGCAAACATGGTGAAAAGGCAGCGCATCAAAAAGCGGGCGACCTTTTCCGGCTCGTGGCCCTGGCCTTCAAACGAGCGCCCCAGCTTGGCCAAACGGTCCGCAACCTCGCGGGTGACGCGCGCGCTCACCAGGGACGGGTCAAGTGCCTTGGGGTTGGTCCAAATCAGCCGCAAACGCTCGCGGGTCTTCTCGTCTCTCAGGTCGTCCAGTTTGACGCGAAAGCGCTTAGCGTCGGGGAATTGTGTGTAGCCTTGTCCTTGGCCCGAGAAGTCGGAAAAAATCTGTATGGCATGGCCCACGTCCACCACAAGCAAGAAGGGCGGCCACCCGTCTTCTTTGGCAACCGCGCGCGCATAGCCGTCGGCTTGGTTGCGCGCTTTTACCAGAGTT
>JAUIKJ010000199.1 GCA_030430835.1 Candidatus Hydrogenedentota bacterium | reverse complement strand
TGTATCGCGGTGATGTGGTCGACGCGTTGTACGAGCCGGCGCATGGCGGTGCTTGTGTGGGCGTAGACATAGGGGTTGCGCGTGTCGGCGGCGTAGACGAAGTTGGCCTGCCAGGCTTGGCGTCCGAGCCCGCCTGCGGAGAGAAGAAGCAGGAGCGCGGTGCCCACGCGGAGCGCGACGCGGGGTGAGGACAGGAGTCGTCCCGCGCCGAGGCCTGCCATCACGATGAGCGGCTGATAGAAGGGGAGGAGATTCCACGGCGTCTTGTAGGGAATCAGGGAGAAGGCGGCCAGCGTGGTGAGTGCATAGAAGGCGAGGAAGCGCGAAAAGACCGGGGCTTCCTTTGCGGGACGCACGAGGGCCACGGCGATACCCAACGCGCCGAAAGCCAGGACGGGCGCTTCCGACCAACGGGGACCGGCCTCGCGGTAGGTGTAGGCGAGCAGTTCGAGGTAGTAGTACCACGGTTGTTCATGCAGGGCCGTGCTGCCGGTGCCCTCGGCGCGCGTGAAGTAGCTCTGGTAAGTGAGGAAGGCGTCGAGGGGACCGCGGGCATGGGTAAAGAACGCGGAGAAGAGCAGGAGGATGACGACGCTGCCCGCGCCCAGGGCGGCGGCAATATGCGTCGGCGGCAGCGCGCGGATGCGCGTGGACAAGGTTGCCCGCGTCTTCGCGTCGAGTAGCACGCTGAGCCCAAACGAGAAGACCATACACGCGCCAAGTACGACGGAGGTTTCCTTGGTGGCGTGGAGCAGGCCGAAGAGCGCACCGGTGAGCAGGGCGTAGGCGATGGCGGGTCTTCGGAAGTAGGCCGCCGTGGCCAGAATGGCTGCGAAGGCGAAGCAGACGAAGAGCGATTCCTGGATGAAGTAGCGCGCGTAGAAGCTCATGGCGGGGGAGAGCGCCGTGAACAACGCCGCGGCCAGCACGGCGGCATCGCCTAGGGTGCGGCGCAAGGGAAGCAACAGTACAATCAGGCCGATGCCGAAGAGGGCGGGTAAGCGCCGGTAGGGGATTTCCGAGGCGTCGTTTCCCGTCTCTGCGCCGCTCAGCCAGAGCAACGGCAGCACGCCATAGTAGAGGGTGGGGCCGTGATGTTCGTGCGGATCGTATTCGTAGCGGCCGGTGTCGTAGAGGATGACGGCCTTTGCGGCCTGGTTCGCCTCGTCGCCATGGAAGGGACGGTCACCGAGATCCGCGAGGCGCAACACAGCGCCGGCGCAGACGATGGCGATGAAAGCGATAAGTGCGACAATCCGCATCAGACCGGTTCGATCCGCGCGCCCTCCGGGCGCTCGTTCCCAAGCTCCCGCTTGGGAACGCACTTGTCCGCGAAGATCCGCTTCGCGAAGACAAGTACACGAAGCAGCGCTTCGTCACGCAATTTCGTTCCCAAGCGGGAACTTGGGAAGGCGAAGTTTGCGTGAGGCCGCGCCGAAAGGACGGGGACGCGCGCCCTCCCGATTGCGGCTCGTGGTATTTCGTGCATGGTTTCTCCATGGAAATAAGAACGCCCCCAAGCTACTGCCTGGGGGCGGGAGGGTGCAAACTTCGTCCGGTGCTTACTTGCCCCAGACTTCGACTTCCACGTAGTGGTTCAGGTCGTTCGCCGTGTTGCCCTTGCCGTAGCAGCGGACATAGCGGCCCTTCGTGCCCTTGGCGTCGATCAGACGGCCTTGGTTGCTTTCCATGAACTCCTTGTCTTCGCCCACGCCAAGACCGGCGGAGTTGTCATGGTCGTTGTTGTAGATGGTCGTGACGCCTTCCTTGAACTCGGGGTCATCCGAAATCTGCACAACGAGATCGAAGTACACGCGCTTGCCTTCATGGAAATGCCAGACCAGCACCGCGTAGATGTCCTTGGATTCTTCCAGATCGATCTGTACCCACTGCGTACCTTCTCCGAGTTCGATCAGGCTGGACTTCGCATAGTCCTTGTCTCCGTCGACCAGCATGGACAGTTCGCCCAACTGCGGGTTCTCGAAGCTGCTCGTGACCGGCTTGTTGCGCGACACGACTTCCGTGCCCGCCGGTGCCATGAAGGGCTCTCGGTCTTTGTAGGATTCCGGCTCCAGGTTCGCGCTCCAGTAATCCAGCGGCGTGCCGCCGAAGAAGGCTTCCGGCAGCTCGATTTCGATCGGCGCCAGATCTTCCGACACCGCCGGGACAACCGCCACCAGCGTCAACAGGGCAACGGCGCCCAGCTTCAACATCGACTTCATAGTACCTCCTGTTCAACGCGGACAGACCGCGTGCTGTTTCGTTCTCCGTCGGGGAAGCCGCAGATCGTATCAGACCCGGGCCGCCGCTGTCATCCAATTCGCTTGCTTAGACCGCCCTGCGCGCGGCCGGTTTCACGGTCCCTTCGGTGGCGCGTCGCCCAGCAGGGCGTTGACTGCCAACTCGTAGTCGCTCAGCGCATCGTTGTAGTGCGCGATATACAGACGACAAACCCGGGCGGGTAATTCATTTATCTGCCGCCGCTGTAGCCGGGCCCGGTACTCGGTGTAAAGATTCTGTGCAAGCCGTGCCGGGATGAGAGCAGAAAGAACGGCCAATACGTTGGCCCACCACGGAAGCGTCAGCGCGCCGCCCGCGCCGCCCATCAGCACGGCCCACAGGACGAAGACGCCCGCGGCCACCTGCAGCGGAGAGGGGGACCAGGGGAGTGCGTTGGAGACCAGACCCTTCGGGGACGTCAGGTGTTCGCCCGCCTTGCGCAGCGTATCCCGCGCGGTTTCGGGGGGGACGGCCGCGGTACGGAGTACTTCGGACGCGGCGAGGCGGAGGGAGGCCTCCACGGCGTCCAGACCGGATCGCGCCGCCGCGCCGAGCTTCTCCTCGATCAGGGTGGCGGTGAATTCCGGCGCGGCGCCCTTGGCGCGGGCCTCGCTCAGACGCGGGTCGTTGAAGAGATCCAGCCGCGCCGATTGCAGGCGCGATTCGAGCAGGGGTTGCAGTGGTGGCGCGGACCAGGTCACGCGGCTAGATTCGGGAGCGTCGGTCGGCATTGGTAATCGATTCGTTTCATTTGATGAAGGCGTCGCGTGCAAGCGTCATTCCCGCGCAGGCGGGAATCCAGAGACCATGCATTCGGCGCGTTGATCATGGGTGAGTCGTCGGTAGCTTAAACGGCGTGTAGTGGACGCGCCTGATGCGCGACTTGATTTGTCTGGCGCTTCGCGCACTGGATACCCGCCGTCGCGGGAATGACGTGAATGGGGGATATTGCACAGAGCTATCAGACCCGGACCACTTCGCGGTTGGTCGCGAGCTCGACGATTTCCGCGGCGCCGTCACGCAGTTCGTGCAACAGGCTTACCTTTGGACCGAGCCGCGCGATAATCGCCTCGCTCTCGTTGCGGATTTCTTCCTCGCGCGAGAGGAGACTGTCCACCTCGCTTTGCACCGAGTTGATCGCGTTGTCGACTTCGCCCTGCACCGCCTCATAAAACGCGTCGGCACGGCGCTTCAGATAATCCACGACGGACTCCAGCAGCGGCGCGATCCGGTTGCCTTGCTTGTCCTTCCCGCCGTGGATCAGCATGTTCATCACGTTGTCATGGATCACCGGCTCGAGTTTCTTCAGCCAGCGCTCCTCGCTGCGCGCCAGGCGCGTCACGAAGCCGCCGATGGCACCGAGCAAGCCGCCGATGCCCGCGCCGATCGCGGTGCCCAGCAACGGCACGACCGACGTGCCGACCAGAGCGCCCGTCGCCGCGCCGACTGCGGCGCCAAGGCCGCCGAAGGCGATATAGCTGCCGGCCATCGAGGTGTCAATCCCGGCGACGTCCAGCTTGCCGGGCTCGGTCAGGTGCATGCGCAGCCCGCGGACCTGGCCCAACTGCTCGGTGATGGCGTCGCGCGCTTCCGCTTCGGCTTTGTCGATGGTCTCATTCAGGCCCGCCATAATGCCCGAGACGAACTCGTCCACCTGGTGTTCCATCTGTGCGGAGAGCGGCGCGAACTTCTGGCGCTGTGCATCCTTCAGGTTGCTCCCCGTGCGCAGCCAGGTGATGACCGGCTGGATCACCTCTTCCTGAATCTTCTCCGGCGTCAGGTTTTCGCGGAACATGGCCTCGTAGCCGGGGTGCGGTTGCCCGTCCACCTCGCCACCCTTGCTCTGCACGTTGTACACATTCAGGACACGGTCGGCGTTGGCGCGAATGACGTTCAGGCGCGCCATGAGTTGTTCGCGGTTTGCGCGCAACTCATCGAACTTGGTCGGATCCTTCGCCAGGTTCAGCTCGTTTTCCAGCGAGCTGACGAAGTCGTCTGCGCGCTCCGCGACAAAGCGCGCCGCGGTACCCAGCACGGCACCCGCCTTGTTCTCGTTGAGCAGGTAGTCGAGCAGGCGTTCCTTCAGGTGTGGAAAGCGGCTCTGGCCCATGAGATAGGCAGAGAGATCACGTGCGGGATCCTCGCTGTCCTCGATGCGATCCACGACGCTCGTGGGCAGTGATATCTTGTTGTCGTCAAGCACTTCCTCAAGGGCAATCTGGCCGCGTTCGAGCTGTTGCGCGCGCAGGGCGCGGTAGCCAGAAAGGAAAAAGATCTCGGAGTCTTCCGGGATGTCATGGCGTTCGAAGGCCTCGATCAGGCTGCGGGACGGACCGCGCGCGCCCCGTACGTCGATCTCGTCGGATTCGAGCTTGTCCGCCTTGTTGAGCACGAAGAAGACGCGGCGGCCGCGCCACTTGATGATGCGCTTGATGAAGTTCAGATCGTGGATATTGCCGGCAAAGCCGCTGTCCACGAAGGAGATGACGAGGTGGCTGCGCTCGATGATCCCGTAGGTAATGTCCTGCCGCGTTTCCGAGACCGAATGCACGCCCGGGGTATCGACGAAGGCGATGTCTTCTTCGAGGACGCCGGACGGCAGGAAGAGGTTCAGCTCTTCGATCTTTTCGCGCAAGGGCGCGAGGTGCGGATAGTCTTCGTCCGCCATCACGGTCACCAGCGGCTCGAGGCTCATGCGCATCGCGTCGGGATCGTCGGTCGTGAACTGCACCCGCAACTCACGTCCGTCGGTGCTCCGCGTTATCTCGCCAGGGAGTTCCTTGAGGCTGCGGCGCAAGGCATCGAGCTCGTTGTCCGAGACCGACGAAGAGAGCGCAAGAACCAGTTCCAGGTGCTCGCCACGTTGAATGAAGGTTAACTGCGAGGTGCACTCCTCGACGTCCATCGGCAGGTATCCGCCGCCGAGGAAGGCGTTGATCGCGGTGGACTTGCCCACGTTGAAGGTGCCCAGGAAGACCACGCGGTATTTGCCGTCTTCGAGGAAGCGATTCTGGTAGGCGATCGCCTTGGTCTCGTGCTGCTTGTTGCCGCGGAAATCGGTGTCGTTGAGGACGAAGCCTTCCAGGCGGCCGAGGGATTCCAGAATCCAGCGGCGGTTTTCTTCGAGATCACTGAACTTCATGGGCGGGCTCCTGCTGGAGTGCGCAAAGCGAATTTGCGAAGGGCGTGTGCAACATCTGTTCGAAGGTCGCGATGCCCGGGGCATGACGCGCCTCAAACTCGTAGAGTGCAACACGAAGGGCGTCAAAGGCCGCGTCGCAATAGTCGCGCACATCGGCCTTGGTCCGGTTTCGGTATTCGTTGGTGGCGTCGCGCCGCGCGGCTTCCAGGCGCGCAGACACCGCGAAGAAGCGCGGCGTGGGGGAGATGCCGTAGTCGCCGATGCGTTGCGCGGCTTTCGCGCAAATGCGGCGGATCTCCTTTGCGTTCAGGTGGTCCGCCTTATTGGCGACAATGATCAACTGATCGCCAAAGGTCTCCTGATGCGCCGCGATGGCATCCATGGTGTGCCGGGCGGACCAGTATTCGATGTCGGTGACGAGGACCAACAGCGCACGTTCTGGGTGCGCAAGTGCGGAAAAGTCCAACGACTCGCACGCGTCCGTTGAGGTGCCGGCCGTATCCACGAAGACCAGGCGGCCGA